>DASWDC010000148.1:0-4319 GCA_036395655.1 Actinomycetota bacterium
TCCGACTGCCGCTCAGCCTGCGGCCCGAGCTGCTGGCCGAGGGCGTTCGCCGCCTCGCCGGCGCCTGGGCGGACTACCGCCGCGCCCTCGACCGCTGCGACCGCGTCGACCTCCTGCTCTGAGTGACGCTGGGGGCCTACCAGCGGGCCTGGCGGAGGATCTCGCCGAGATTGCGGGCCAGGGCGTCGACCGAGAAGTGCTCGCGGGCGATCGACTGGTTGTGGTCGAACAGCACCTCGCGCGCGGCGGGGTCGGCGCCCTCCCGTTCCAGCCAGGCGCGCAGCGGGGCGGGGTCGTCGGTGGGGAACCAGCGGAAGCCGAAGGCGGCCAGCTCCTCGGCGACCAGGAAGCGGCCCACCGCCGCCGGGCGGCGCTGCAGTGCCGCCTCGATCAAGGGCAGGCCGAATCCCTCCCAGATGGAGGGGAGCAGCACCGCGTCGGCGGCGGCGTAGGCGTCCGCGATCTTGAGGCTGGGCGGCAGCCCGCGGCGCAGCTCGCAACGGGCGTTGTCGAGCAGGTGGCGCAGCTCCGGGCCGTAGGCGTCCTCGGCCGGGCCGGTCAGCCAGTAGACGGCGCCGAGCGCCTCGGCCAGGGCGATGCCGCCGCCGACGTTCTTGCGGGGGATGGCACGGGTCGGCTGCAGCAGCAGCCATCGGTCCGGCGCGATCCCGAGCAGCTCGCGGGCGGCGCCACGGTGCCCGGGCGGGAACTCCTCGACCGAGTTGTAGACGGTGTGCGCCTCGATGCCGCGGTCGGCGAGCTCGCGGCGGCTCAGCTCATTGATGGTGACGTGCAGCCAGGCGGGGTCGTCGGGCGGCCAGTGCTCCCAGCCCTCGGCCGGGCCGCGCTGCCACGGGAAGTCGTGGTGGTGCAGGATCGCGCGGCGGCCGCGCAGGTAGCTGGCCAGCGCCAGGGCGGCGCCAGGGTTCATCGGCAGGGAGCAGAGGTTCTCGACCACCACCAGGTCGGCGCCGGCCAGGGCGGCCTCCAGCTCGGCCAGCGGCGGCGGCTCGGCCGCCCCCAGCGCCAGGCCGGGCACGATCCGGTCGGCCGTGCCCGAGCCCGCCACCGTGCGGACGCTGAAGCCGAGCCGCTCGAAGGCGGTCATCCAGCAGGCCGCGGCGACCGACACCCCGTCGGGCTCACCGAAGCGTAGCGACACCATGCAGATGGTCGCCTTGGCCGTCGCCAGCCGGACACCGGAACGCTGCCGCTTGCGTAAGGTGGCGTTGGCGTCCCGGTGTGGCGGGGCCGTCACGGTCCTCCCGCGGGGATCCGCTGAGTTGCGTTGCCCCACGTCATGCTTTTGTGATACACGACCGGCACCCATCCGCGCCAGGGCGGAATTCATTGCGATTTCTGCGCTTTGCGCCAATCTTGCGTGACCAAGGTGGCCTCCTGTGAAGATCGTCCGCTTCGTCCTCTCCGCCGATCCCAGCGCCGGGGTCCGGGTCGGCTACCTGGACGGCGTCCTGGTCATCCCCGTCACCGCGGCGGCAGGGGCCGGGCCAGCGGCGGGGGGCGGACTCGATACGGTCCTCGACCTGGCCGTGGCCGCCAACGCCGACCCGGATCTCAGGCCTGCGCCGGCTGGCGACCCGCTGCCACTCGGCGGCGTCCGCCTGCTCGCCCCCGTCGTCGCCCCGCCGTCGCTGCGGGACTTCTACGCATTCGAGCAGCACGTCGCCACCGCCCGCAGGCGCCGCGGGGTGGAGATGCACCCCGACTGGTATGCGTTGCCGGTGTTCTACTTCTCCAATCCCCACGCGATCGTCGGGCCGGGCGACCCGGTCGCCGCGCCGCCCCGGAGCCTTGAGCTGGACTACGAGCTGGAGGTCGCCTGCGTGCTCGGCGGCGGCGGGCGCAACCTCGGCCTCCAGGACGCCGACCGGCTGGGGCTGGTCGCCGGGTTCATGGTGATGAACGACTGGTCGGCCAGGGACGTGCAGCGTCGCGAGATGCAGCAGTCCATGGGCCCGGTCAAGGGCAAGGACTTCGCCACCTCGCTCGGCCCCTGGCTGGTCACCACCAGCGAGTTCGCGCCCGGCGGCCTGCGGGAGGTCCCGAGCGCGGCCATGACCGCGCGGGTCAACGGCGTCGAGTACTCCCGCTCCGACCTCGACACCCTCTGGTGGAGCTTCGCCGAGATGCTCGTCTACGCCTCGGAGGCGGCCGAGCTGCGGCGCGGCGACCTGATCGGCTCCGGCACCTGCGGCACCGGCTGCATCCTGGAGCTGTCGATCGTCCACGGCCTCGACAAGTACCCCTACCTGGTCCCCGGCGACGAGGTCGAGCTGGAGGTCGAGGGCCTCGGCGTGCTCGCCAACCCGATCGTCGCTGGCGACGCGCCCGCCTTCCAGCCCGACCCCGACCGGGTCCGACCAAGGACGGCGACATGACTGAACCCAGGGAACCGAGGATCATGACGGCGGAGGAACAGGAGCGGCAGCGACGGCTGACCGACGTCATGTGGCGGATCCGTCACTTCGCCGGTGCCGCCTCCGCCTCGGCGCGGACTCCCGCTGACCCGCAGACCGGCGAACGCTGGGATCGCGGCCAGGTCCTGGCGCACGTGGCTGAGATGCTGCCCTACTGGCTGGAGCAGGCCAAGCTGGTCGCCGCCAGCGGCAACGGCATCCCCTTTGGGCGGGTCAAGAGCGATCTGGAACGCGTCGCCGCGATCGAGCGCGACCGCAACGAGAACCCGGAAGCGCTGCTGTCGCGGATGGACCTGGAAATCGACGAGGTGCGAGCCTGGATACTCTGCCTCGACGAGTCCAACTGGGCCCAGACCGGCACCCACCAGACCCGCGGTGAGATGTCGGTGGCCAGGATCATCGACGAGTTCGTGCTCGACCATCTCGAAGAGCACGCCGAACAGCTCGAACAGACCGAATGACGCCCTGACCAGCACCAGCGGCGCACCAGCTTGCGGCGGAGGCAGCCGGGAGCGTACCAACATCACATGAACACCAACCAGCAGCCCCCACCGCCGGACCAGCTCGTCTTCGACGTCACCGAGGCCGACTTCGAGAGCGCTGTGCTCCAGCGCTCCTTCCAGGTCCCCGTGGTGGTCGACTTCTGGGCGGAATGGTGCGCCCCCTGCCGGGCGCTCGGGCCGCTGCTAGAGCGCGGCGTCGCCGCCCGAGGTGGCGAGGTCGTGCTCGCCAAGCTCGACGTGGACCAGGCGCCCGAGCTTGCCGCCGCGTTCCAGGTGCAGGGCATCCCGGCGGTCAAGGCGTTCAGCGACGGCGCGATCGTTGCCGAGTTCGTCGGCGCCCAGCCCGCCCAGGTGGTCGAGCAGTTCCTCGACGCGCTGCTGCCGAGCGCCGCCGACCGCGCCGCCGCCGAGGCCGCCCAGCTCGACCCGGAGCAGGCCGCCGCCCGCTGGCAGGAGGTCGTCGCCACCGACCCCGGCAACATCCCCGCCCGCGTCGGCCTCGCCCAGCAGGCCCTCGACCGCGGCGACGCCACCGAGGCGCTGGAGCTGCTCAAGCCGATCGAGTATGCCCCAGAGGCGACCACCCCGCTGGCCTGGGCCCGGCTCGCCGCCGAGGCGGCCAACCCCGCCTCCCGCTTCGCCGGCGCCGCCCGCCAGGCCGTCGACGGCGTGCCGGAGCCGGCCCTCGACGAACTGCTCGCCGCCGTCCGCGAAGGCCCCGGCACCACCCGCGACCATGCCCGGGAGCTGATGCTCGACGTCTTCCACGTCCTCGGCGACGACGATCCGCGCACGATGCGCTACCGCCGCGCGCTGAGCAACGCGTTGTTCTAGGCGCCGGCTGGCCGGTAGGCTGCGAGCATTCCGACCGGAACGCGTCACCGCTCAGTCACCGCCCAGGAGATCCAGGAGGCCCCGCCGTGGCCAAGGAGGCCGTGCTCACCCCGCAGGGGGAGGACTTCCCCCAGTGGTACCAGGACGTCGTCGCTCGCGCCGAACTGGCCGAGAACGGCCCTGCCCGGGGGACCATGGTCATCCGACCGTGGGCGTACGCCGTCTGGGAGCTGATGCAGGCCGACATGGACCGCCGCATCAAGGCGACCGGCGTGCAGAACGCCTATTTCCCGCTGTTCATCCCGATGAGCTTCCTGGAAAAGGAACAGCAGCACGTCGAGGGCTTCTCGCCCGAGCTGGCGGTGGTCACCCACGGCGGCGGCGAGAAGCTCGCCGAGCCGCTAGTGGTCCGCCCTACCTCCGAAACGGTCATCAACCACTACTTCGCCAAATGGATCCAGGGCCACCGCGACCTGCCCCTGCTGGTCAACGCCTGGAACAACGTGGTCCGCTGGGAGCTGCGCCCGCGGCTGTTCCTGCGCAC
>DASWDC010000149.1:0-9668 GCA_036395655.1 Actinomycetota bacterium
GCCCGGGACCAGCCAGGAGTGGGGCGGGATCATCCGCCACGGCGCCAAGCTGCTGTACGCCTACGCCGAGGCGACCGTGCCGAAGCTGACGGTGATCACCCGCAAGGCCTACGGCGGCGCCTACGACGTGATGGCCTCCAAGCCGCTGCGGGCGGACGCCAACTTCGCCTGGCCGACCGCCGAGATCGCGGTGATGGGGCCCCAGGGCGCGGTCAACATCATCTTCCGCCGCGAGATCGAGAAGGCCAGGGACCAGACCGCCCGCCGCGACGAGCTGGTGGCGGAGTACACCGAGCGTTTCGCCAACCCCTACATCGCGGCCGAGCGCGGGTATGTGGACGAGGTGATCGAGCCTCAGACCACCCGTCCCCGCCTCGTCCAGGCGCTGGAGATGTGCGTCACAAAACGAGAGCCCCGCCCGCCCCGCAAGCACGGGAACATCCCCCTATGAGCATGAGCGGCTCGCCGAGTGTTCCAGGAGGGAGCGCGCGGGGGGAACCTGGGGACATCGTGGTCCTGCGCACGCCGAGCGGCCTCCGGTTCCAGCTCCTGCGGGGGGAGCCGGAGGGCGACGAGGTGGCGGTGCTCGCCGAGGCGATCGACCGCATGGCGGCCTGGGACGAGGGGCAGGAACTGGGAGCATGGGTCCGCGGTATCCGGCCGGGGATCGGCCGACATGCCTGGCAGGCGGGCCGCCGCTGGGGTGACAGCCTGCGCTCGGGCTGGGGCGAGGAGGTCTGAGTGGACAAGGTGCTGGTGGCGAATCGGGGCGAGATCGCCGTGCGGGTGCTGCGGGCCTGCCGTGAGCTGGGTGTCACCGGCGTCGCGGTCTACTCGGACGCCGACCGGGACGCCCTGCACGTCGCGCTGGCCGACGAGGCCTGGCATATCGGCGAGGCCGCGCCCGCGAAGAGCTACCTGAACATCGACAAGCTGGTCGATGTGGCCCGCCGCGCCCACGTGGACGCGATCCATCCCGGCTACGGCTTCCTGGCCGAGAACGCCGCTTTCGCCCAGGCGGTGATGGACGCCGGGATCACCTGGGTCGGGCCGAAACCGGCCGCGATCGCCACCATGGGCGACAAGGTGGCCGCCCGCCGCGTCGCCGAGCAGGCCAAGGCGCCGGTGGTGCCCGGCACCGGCGAGCCGATCGGCGGCCCGGCCGAGGCGGTCGCCTTCGGCAAGGAGCACGGCTGGCCGCTGGCGCTCAAGGCCGCCTTCGGCGGCGGCGGGCGCGGCATGAAGGTGGTCGCCGGCGCCAAGGATGTCGAGGAGGCGCTCGCCTCCGCCCAGCGCGAGTCCAAGTCGGCCTTCGGCCGGGACGAGATCTACGTGGAGCGCTACCTGGAGGCGCCCCGCCACGTCGAGGCGCAGATCCTCGCCGACGGCCGTGGCGAGGTGGTCTTCGTCGGCGAGCGCGACTGCTCGCTGCAGCGCCGCCACCAGAAACTGGTCGAGGAGGCGCCCGCGCCGGGCCTGCCCGAGGAGCTCCGCGCCGCGCTCGGCAAGGCCGCCTGCGACATCGCCCGCACCGCCGACTACGCCAACGCCGGCACGATCGAGTTCCTCTACGAACCCAGGACTGGCAAGTTCTACTTCCTGGAGATGAACACCCGGCTCCAGGTCGAGCATCCGGTCACCGAGCTGACCGCCGGGGTGGACCTGGTGCACGCGCAGCTCCGCGTCGCCGCCGGGGAGGGCATCCCGGCCGGCTGGGACGACGGCGCGCTGGCCCCGCGCGGGCACGCGATCGAGGTCCGCGTCAACGCCGAGGACCCGGGCCAGCGCTTCATGCCGGCGCCCGGGCCGGTCACCGCCTGGCATGAGCCGTCCGGGCCGGGGGTCCGGGTCGACGCCGGGGTCCGCGCCGGATTCACCGTGCCGCAGGCCTACGACTCGCTGCTGGCCAAGCTGATCGTCTGGGGCGAGGACCGGGAGCAGGCCCGCCGCCGCATGCTGCGCGCCCTGGCGGAGTTCACCATCCAGGGCGTCCCCACCACGATCCCGTTCCACCAGCTGGCCATGAACGACCCTGCGTTCATCGCCGGGGACGTCTCCACCATCCTGGTCGAGCACGGCATGGACCTGTCCCGGCTGAAGCCGCAGGAGCCGATCGAGCGCGAGCAGACCGCCAAGCCGCCCCCGCGCCGCCTGGTGATCGAACTGGAGGACAAGCGCTTCGACCTGCGGGTCCTGCCGCAGGAGGAGATCCGCCTGCCGGAGCGGCGCCGCACGCCCCGCTCCCCCAAGGCGCTGGCCCGCGCCCGCGCCGAGATGGGCGGCCCCGGCAAAGAGATCGTCAAGACGCCGATGCAGGGGACGATCGTCAAGGTGCTGGTCGCCGACGGCGACACGGTCAGCCCCGGCCAGACCATCGTGGTGCTGGAGGCGATGAAGATGGAGAACCACGTCACCGCTCACCAGGCCGGCACGATCAGCGGCATCACCGTCGCCGAGGGCCAGTCCGTCCCGACCGGCGCCACCATCGCCACCATCACCGCGAGCTGAAGGGCAGGGCGCGTCGATGAGTTCGCCGGATCGGCTGGAGGCGTGGGCGGCGGCCAACCCGGCCGCGCGGGACGCCCTCCTGGAGGTCACCGAGCAGGCGGTGACGTTGCAGCCCGCCGCCGAGGTGGTGATCCAGCTCGCCCACGACGACCAGCACCGCGCCCAACCCGAGTGGGAGGTCGAGCAGCGGCGCGTCGAGGACGCCTACCGGGTGCTCCAGGCGCGACTCCGCTCGCTGGAGGCCGGTGGGGAGGGCGGACAGGAGGTCGCCAAACCGGTCGGGGCGCTGCTGGAGCACCACGCGGCCCTGGTCGCCGGGGCGCGCGCCGCTCCGGCGGACGGCCTCGGCCGGGTCGCCGGCGAGCTGGTGGCGTTCCGGGACCGGCTGCGCCGCACCGTCCCGGTGCGGGGCCGTGAGGTCGCGGACCTGCAAGTGGACAAGCTGCTCTAACAGAGCGAAGTAGGCCACCGGAGCTGGGCAAACCGCCCTCTTCGGGAAAGGGATGATAGATACCCTTTCATCCCATCGTGTGACGCACGTCACACAAACCCTGTGACCGGGATCACAGCCCCACTCCGGCGGATGGGCTTCGATGTAGGAGCAGCAAGCCAGCTGGAGGCTGGGATGGCAAGGTTCGTTGAGATCGTGACGCTTTCCCCTGCCGCGCACCAAGATCTACGCGGGGACGGGGAGCGCTTCGCCGTAGTCAAGCGTTACCTGGAGCTGCGCGGCATCACGATGACGGGAGCCTTTCAGCTCGACGGGACCGAGCACCTGATGCTGGTCCTTGAGGCCGCCACGCCTCCGACCCGAACCCTGAATCGGGCGCTGGCTCAGGCTTGGCCGGACTCGGGGGACCGGCCGGGCCTGGCCCGGATGGTCAACGCCGCCCCGTGGATCCAGCGGTCCGTTACCTACGCCCGCTGACTCCATCGGAGGCCACCTCACCATCACTCCTCCGCCGCCGGGGCGGGGTTGCCTCCGGGTGCCCTGGATCTGAGCCCCCCGGACCCCCCGGCCGCCGCCCTGGCCACCTCGCGGCGCAGCCGCCGCAGTTCGCCGTCGAGCCGTTCCAGCTCCTCGCTGAGGTAGTCGCGGGTGGGCATCTCGCCGAGGGCGAGCCGGATCGCGGCCAGCTCGCGGGCCAGGTACTCGGTGTCGGCCAGGGCGCGCACGTTGGTGCGCCGGTCCTCAAGCATCTCCTCGCGGTCGCGCTCCTCCTGGCGGTTCTGCGCCAGCAGGATCAGCGGCGCGGCGTAGGAGGCCTGCAGCGACAGGGCCAGCGTCAGCAGGATGAACGGGTACTTGTCGAACCCGGAAGCCGAGTCGCGGAACACCACGTTCCAGCCGATCCACACCAGCACCACCGCCGTCTGGACCACCAGGAAGCGTGCGGTGCCGAGATACCGGGCGATCGTCTCGGAGAAGCGCCCGAACGCCTCCGGGTCGTAGTACAGCGCCAGCCTCGGCGCCGGCCGCCGCGGCGCCCCGAGCGGCCCCCGCCGGCGCCACCACGCCACCCCCATCCGGGTCCTCATCTCGCCCCCTCCGCGACGCCGCCGGCCGGGCCGGGCCGAGGTCCGCTGCGGGTGCGGATCGGCCCCCGGCGCCAGGCGTCGGGCAGCAGGTGGTCGAGCACGTCGTCGACCGAGACCGCGCCGAGCAGGCGGCCCTGCTCGTCGCAGACCGGCGCGCCCAGCAGGTCGTAGGTGGCCAGGTACTCCGCGACCCGCCGGGTCGGCAGCTCCGGCGGCAGCGTGTCCAGGTCGGTCTCGATGCAGGACCCGAGCCGGTCGCCGGGCAGCTCCCGCAGCAGCCGCTGGATGTGGGCGGTGCCGAGGTAGCGGCCGGTCGGGGTCTGGGTGGGCGGGCGCACCACGAACGCCTGCCCGGCCAGCGCGGGCGGCAGGTCCCCGTCGCGCAGCCGCGCCAGCGCCTCGGCGACGGTGTCGGCGGCGCGCATGATCACCGGCTCGGTGGTCATCAGCCCGCCCGCGGTGTCCTCGTCGTAGACCAGCAGCTGGCGGACCGGCTCGGCCTCGTCGGGCTGCATCAGCGCCAGCAGCACCGCCCGGTCGGCCTCGGACAGCTCGCCGAGCAGGTCGGCGGCGTCGTCGGGATCCATCGCCTCCAGCACGTCGGCGGCGCGCTCGTCGTCCAGGCGCCGCAGCAGCGCCGCCTGGACCTCCTCGGGCAGCTCCTCCAGCGCCACCGCCAGACGGTCGTCGTCCAGCTCGCTCACCACCTCCTCGCGGGCCTGCGGGGTCAGGGCGAGCAGCCGCGCGGCCAGGTCGGCGGGCCGCAGGTCGGTCATGGACGCCAGCCGGCTCGCGGCCGACTGGCCCGGCTCCACCCCGATCACCTCGTCCCACGGCAGGCGCCGGTGGCGCGCGCGCCGCCAGGGCCGCAGTCCCGACCCGCGCTCCAGCACGTCCAGGACGGTGACCACCCACTCCTCGTTGACCTGGCCGATGGCGGCGTCGTTGACGCGCAGCTCCTCGCCGGTCTCGCGCTGGCGGACGCGGGAGTCGATCAGCTCCCCGAGCGCCAGCGTCTCCCCGGCGCGCAGCTCGAACGGCCGCAGGTTCACGCTGGCGGTCCGCAGCCTGGCGCCGCCCGCGTCCAGCTCCGCGACCCGGCCCATGGCGATGAAGATCGGCCGGCGCTGCACCCACACGGTCAGGCCGAGCACCCGCGGCACCGACCCGACCGCCGGCTTGGTCAGCACCACGTCGGCGATCCGGCCGATCGTCCCGCCCGCCGGGGTCCGTACCGGCAGCCGGGTGAGGCGCGACACGAACAGCTGCTCAGCCGCTGGAACCGGGGCCACGCCACACCTCCCCAGCGCGCTCAGGCTCTCGGCGGAGCCTCAGCGCGCGTTGAAGTACTTCGCCTCCGGATGATGCACGATGATCGCCGAGGTGGACTGCTCAGGATGCAGCTGGTACTCCTCCGAGAGTTCGACACCGATCCGCTCGGGCCTGAGCAGCTCGAAGATCTTGCTCTGCTCCTCCAGATCGGGGCAGGCCGGGTAGCCGAACGAATAGCGCGAACCCCGGTAGCCCTGGTCGAACAGCTCCTCCATGGTGGGCGCGTCGTCGCCGGCGATCCCCAGCTCCTCGCGGACGCGCTGGTGCCAGTACTCGGCCAGCGCCTCGGCCAGCTCCACGGTGACGCCGTGCAGCTCCAGGTACTCGCGGTAGTGGTCGGCCTCGAACAACCTGGCGGTCGCCTCCGAGGCCGCCCGGCCCATCGTCACGACGTGAAACGCGACCACGTCCCGCTCACCGGACTCGAGCGGCCGGAAGAAGTCGGCGATGCACAGCCGCCGGTCGCGCCGCTGGCGGGGGAAACTGAAGCGGACCCACTCCCGCTGGTCGCTGCCGTCGCCGTGCCAGACGATCAGGTCGTTGCCGTCGGCGTTGCAGGCGAAGTAGCCGTAGACGACCGCCGGGCGCAGGATCTGCTCGGTGATCGCCTCGTCGAGCAGGGCCCGCAGCCGCGGCCTGGCCTCGGTCTCCAGCAGCCGCTGCCAGCCCTCCTTGCCGCCGCTCGGGCGCAGCTGCCACTGGCCCCGGAACAGCGCCGACTCGTTCAGGTACGGAGCGATCTCGCGCACCGGGACGCCCTTGACGATCCGCGCCTCCCCCAGGAACGGCGCGGCCGGGACCGGCACGTCCAGCGCCACGTTGGAGCGGGCACGCTCGTCGGTGCCGGGCGGGACCGGCGCGGGGCCGCGAGCGCGGGCGCCCTCCACCTGGACTCTGGGCGTGCGGACCGGCTCCTTGGGCACCGGGACCCCCGCCGCGCGCTCCTCGCGGAGCTGGTCCATCACCCGCAGGCCGGCGAAGGCGTCGCGGCAGTAGAAGACCCGGCCCTTGTAGAGCTGGCGCAGGTCCCCCTCGACGTAGGTGCGGTTGAGGGCGGCGCCGCCGAGCAGCACCGGGTAGCGGTCCAGCCCGCGGGCGTTGAGCTCCTCCAGGTTCTCGCGCATCACCACGGTCGACTTCACCAGCAGGCCGGACATGCCGATCGCGTCGGCGCCGACCTCCTCGGCCTTCTCGATGATCGCGGCGACCGGCTGCTTGATGCCGAGGTTGTGGACCGTGTAGCCGTTGTTGGTGAGGATGATGTCGACCAGGTTCTTGCCGATGTCGTGCACGTCGCCCTTGACGGTGGCGAGCACCACCTTGCCCTTGCCGCCCTGGTCGGCCTTTTCCATGTAGGGCTCCAGGACCGCCACGGCGGCCTTCATCACCTCGGCGGACTGCAGCACGAAGGGGAGCTGCATCTCCCCGGCGCCGAACAGCTCCCCGACGGTCTTCATCCCCGCCAGCAGCACCTCGTTGACGATCGCCAGCGGCTCCCGGGAGCGCATCGCCTCCTCCAGGTCCGCCTCCAGCCCGTCGCGCACGCCGTCGACGATCCGCCGCCGCAGCCGCTCGTCGATCGGAAGCGCGGCGAGGTCCTCGGCGCTGGCGGCCTTGGCGACCTCCTTGCCCTCGAACAGGGCCATGAACTTCTGCAGCGGGTCGTAGCCTGCCGCCCTTCGGTCGTAGATCAGGTCGAGGGCGACCTGGCGCTGCTCCTCCTCGATGCGGTGCATCGGCAGGATCTTGGCGGGCGAGACGATCGCCGCGTCCAGGCCCGCCTCGCGCGCCTCGTGCAGGAACACCGAGTTGAGCACCTGCCGGGCCGCCGGGGAGAGGCCGAAGCTGACGTTGGAGACTCCGAGGATCGTGCGGACCCCGGGCAGTTCCGCCTTGATGCGGCGGATCGCTTCGAGGGTGGCCATGGCGTCGCCGCGCAGGTCCTCCTGCCCGGAGCCGAGCGGGAAGGTGAGCGCGTCGAACACCAGGTCCTCGGGCGCCAGGCCGTATTTCTCCACCGCCAGGTCGTGGATGCGGTAGGCGACCCGCAGCTTCCAGTCGACGTCGCGGGCCTGGCCTTCCTCGTCGATCAGCAGGGCGACCAGGGCGGCGCCGTACTCCTTGGCCATCGGGCAGACGGTGGCCATGCGGTTCTCGCCGTCCTCCAGGTTGATCGAGTTGATGATCGCCCGGCCGCCGAGCCGCTTCAGGCCCGCCTCGATCACGTCGGCCTGGGTCGAGTCGAGCATGACCGGCACGGTCGACTGCCGCGCCAGCGTCTCGACCAGCACGTCCATGTCCGGCGCGCCGTCGCGGCCGACGTAGTCGACGCAGACGTCCAGCACGTGGGCGCCCTCGCGGATCTGCTCCTTGGCGACCTGGGTCATGCCGTCCAGGTCGCCGGCCAGCATCAGGTCGCGGAACTTGCGCGAGCCGTTGGCGTTGCAGCGCTCCCCCACCGTCAGGTAGGTCGTGTCCTGGTCGAGGGTGACCGCCTGGTAGAGGCTCGACAGGCTCGGCTCGTGCCGCGGTTCCCGGTGCGCCGGCGGGTGGCCGCCAACCGCCTCGACCACCTGCCGGATGTATTCCGGGGTGGTCCCGCAGCAGCCGCCGACGATGCTGAGGCCGAACTCGGCGACGAAGCGGGCGTGCGCCTCGGCCAGCTCCGCCGGGGTCAGCGGATAGAAGGTCTTGCCGTCGCGCAGCTCCGGCAGGCCGGCGTTCGGCAGGCACGACAGGGGAGTCCGCGCGTGCTGGGCGAGGTAGCGCAGGTGCTCGCCCATCTCGGCCGGGCCGGTGGCGCAGTTCATCCCGATCACGTCCACGCCGAGCGGCTCGATCGCGGTCAGCGCCGCCGCGATGTCGGAGCCGAGCAGCATCTGCCCGGTCGTCTCGATGGTCACCTGCGCCATCAGCGGCACCCGGCGGCCGGTCCGCCGCATCCCGGCGAACGCGCCCGCCACGGCGGCCTTCAGCTGCAGCAGGTCCTGGCAGGTCTCCACCAGCAGCACGTCGGCGCCGCCCTCCAGCAGCCCCTGCGCCTGGTCGGAGTAGGTCGCCCGCAGGACCTCGTAGGTGGTGTGCCCGAGGGTCGGCAGCTTGGTCCCGGGTCCCATCGACCCGGCCACCCAGCGGGGCCGCCCGTCGGCCTCGTACCCGTCGGCCACCTCCCTGGCCAGCCGGGCGGCCAAGCGGTTCAGCTCGACCACCTGGTCGGCGAGGTCGTATTCGGCCAGCACGATCGCGGCGCCACCGAACGAGTTGGTCTCGACCGCGTCGGCGCCGGCTTCGAGGTAGGCGGCATGGATTCCCTGGACCACGTCCGGCCGGGTCACGCAGAGGATCTCGCTGCAGCCCTCTTTGCCCTGGTAGTCGTCCAGCGAGAGGTCGGCGGCATGCAGCATCGTGCCCATGGCCCCGTCGAAGACGAGCACCCGCTCCCGCAGCGCATTGAGGAAGTCTCGTTCCATGCCCGAAAGGGTAGACGAAATCCCCCGAGGGCATCCGCCAAGCCAGGCTGAGCGAAGTACGGTATTGAGATGAGCGAGCGTCAGACAGCCCGTGTGGAGGGCCAGCCCGGGACGCGGGACCAGGCGATCCCGGCCGCCGCGGCGACCCCGGCCCCGGCCCCGGCGCTGCCGCCGCGTGCGGTGCTGCGCGACGAGGTGCTGCTGGTCCTGTTCCTCTCGCTGGCGGCTTCGGCGCTGTATGCCCTGGTTGATCTGCTGTCGGCGCCCCTGCGCGGCGTCACCGCGACGCTGTTCAGCAACGTTGCGCTGATCGACCAGCTGCTCGACATCGGCACCTCGCTGGTGCCGGTGCTGCTGGTGGTCCACTTCCTGCACCGCTCGGGCGAGTCGGCCGCGAGCATCGGCCTGGACGGCCGCGAGCCGCTCGCCGACAGCGCCTGGGGCGCGGGCCTGGCGCTGGTGGTCGGCGCGGTCGGGCTGGGCATCTACGCGGCGGCGGTGGAGCTGGGCGTGAACCGCTTCGTGGTGCCGGTCCCGCCGCTCGGGCACTGGTGGACGATCCCGATCCTGCTGCTGGCCGCCGCCCGCAGCGGCCTGCTGGAAGAGGTGATCGTCTGCGGCTACCTGCTGCGCCGCCTCGACCAGCTCGGCTGGGGGCGGGCGCGGGCACTGTGGGCGAGCGCCCTGCTGCGCGGCGCCTACCACCTCTACCAGGGCTGGGGCGGGTTCGCCGGCAACCTCGCCCTGGGCCTGTTCTTCGGCCGCCTGTACCAGCGCCGGGGCCGGACGATGCCGCTGGCGGTCGCCCACTTCCTGGTC
>DASWDC010000150.1:0-2806 GCA_036395655.1 Actinomycetota bacterium
GAGGTGGAGATCATGGATAAATCCGACGGATCGCCCGGGGAACGCATCGTCGAATGGAATCTGTCCTATTGTCTTGGGGACCTGCTCTAGTGGTTGTGCACCCATCACTCACCTCTCAGCAGCCGGGTACCGGTACTGTGCTCTTCTGAGGGGACCCGTCAATCGGTCTCCATGATGTCACCGCGGGCAATTTCAGCTGCCGAATTTCGGGCCGAACCGAGACGACGACCCTGATACTTGGCCAGCACCACCATCGCGGACCGAGGGATTGCCGCCCCAGTGCCCCTGCGCCGTCGGCACCCCTCGAGAAGTGAGTCGTTGTGATCGGCGCAGACGATGATCTCCATCGGGATCCGACTCTGGTGATGACACCGACCCCTGGAGAAGCGGCCAACGATCCTCCGTGGACGTACAGATGACGACGGATACGGTCAAAGACGTCCGCTCCATCGGCAGCGGGTGTGGCTCTCCGGCAGCAGTGAGCGACGGAGGCAATAGCAACGCTGGCTCCTCCCCTCTCGCCCCGCCCATACCACTCGTCAACGTAGGACAGCACGGGCCCCTCCCCAACATTCTACGACGCCCGCAACGGCCGTTCCAAGTGGGCCCGGGCAGTCCCTGGCGTCGGGAATGGCAGGCCAAGGCACGGCTAGAGGTCCGGCGACCGCTGGTAGCGGCGGCGCGTGAAGGCGGCACGGGCGGCCGCAGGTCCAGGCTGGCTGCCCGCGAGGACGTCATGGCCGCGAGATGATGTCCCCATGAAGCTCCCCCATGGCCGATGGGCACATGAGGGTGCCAGGCCAGCGTGGCGAGCGAGGTCGGCCTGGCTGTGGATGCTTGCCTTCCGCCGCCAGCACCACCAGGAGATCGCGACAGTTCTGGGCGGCCTTGACGCGACCGAGCCCCGCATCACCGAGCTATACACCAAGGCGGTTGAGCAGCTCAGCAGCGACCAGGCCCCGGTCCGGTTCGGCGGCTTGCACGCACTCGAACGGCTCGCTCAGGACAACCGTGCACACCGCCAGACCATCGTCGACGTCATTTGCGCCTACTTGCGCGTGCCGTTCTCCCCCACGGCGCCAGCCAGCAAGCCGGAGCCCGAGGCCGCCGGAGGCCAGGAAGAGCCTGGCACTGAGAGTGAAATGGAGACTGATGGGATTGGCGGCACGTGGCAGCAAGAAAGAGAGGTTCGTCTTACCGCACAGCGTATTCTTGCCGAGCATCTGCGTGATGACAGGGCCAAAGATCAGCAGTCCACTGATCCTCCGAACTCACGTTTCTGGGATAACATCCGCCTCGATCTCACTGGCGCCACTCTCATCGATTTCAACCTCGTAAACGGCGTAATGGCCGACGCCAACTTCCACAGGGCCGCCTTCAGCGGCGACGCCTGGTTCGGCGGGGCGACCTTCAGCGGCACCGCCCGGTTCGGCGGTGCGGCCTTCAGCGGCGACGCGCTGTTCGGCGGGGCGGCCTTCAGCGCCGCCGCCAACTTCCCTGAGGCGGCCTTCAGCGGCGATGCGCTGTTCGGCGGGGCGACGTTCAGCCGCGGCGCCGTGTTCCGCAGGGCGGCCTTCGGCGGCGGCGCCGTGTTCCGCAAGGCGATCTTCGGCGGCGGCGCCGCGTTCGGCGAGGCGGCCTTCGGCGGCGACGCGTGGTTCGATAAGGCGACGTTCAGCCGCGGCGCCTCGTTCGACGAGGCGGCCTTCACCGGCGACGCGTGGTTCGGCGAGGCGGCCTTCACTGGCGTCGCTGGGTTCGGCGAGGCGGCCTTCGGCGGCGACGCGTGGTTCGATAAGGCGACGTTCAGCCGCGGCGCCTCGTTCGACGAAGCGGCCTTCACCGGTGACGCCGGGTTCGGCGAAGCGGCCTTCACCGGCGGCGCCTGGTTCGGCGAGGCGACTTTCAGCGCCGGCGCTGATGCAGTGCATCTCGAAAAGGCGCGAATCCTTTCACCCGGCGCCGCGCACGTGTGGCCAACAGGATGGCGCCTCGCTGACGCCGACGGCGGTGGATACACGGTTGTCCGCGCGAACGACGACGGCGGTTCTTGAGCTGCGGGGCCGACTTGCGCCGCTGAAGAGGTGGCGTTGGCCTTCCTCACGCTGCCAGGATCATCACGGCCGGGCACGGCGCGACTGCGCGGGGAAGGCGACGGGGGTAGCCCGGCCCGGGCGCAGGTCATGACCGCCGTCTGCCTTTGTCATCCACTCCACCACAGCACAGCGGAGACCGGCCGGGCAGGGCCGATGCGACCTTCAGCGGGGAGGTGGCGGGACCTGCGACCGTAGTGTGCGGGGGCGGCCGTGGTCGACGGAGTGCAGGACGTAAAGCATACGCACGAGGGCCGTCTCCATGTGGATAAGGTCGCGGGCCAGTACCGCTGGGGTTCGTGCGCCCGATGCACGATGACGGGAAACGTGACGGCGGCGGGCGCGGCGGCGTTCGACCAGGATGGTCGTCAGCACGCGAAGGCCATCGCTGAAGGCGTCCAGGTTGCTCACCCCGTGGATCCTGGGATGCTCGAAACTTGGAACTTCAGCGACGCGGAGTCCTTCCTCCGCTACCCGCATATGGATCAGCGTTTCGATCTCGAAGCCGTCGCCCCACAACAGCCCGTCTCCCCTGGGTGAAGGGGGAGAGGTGATGTCGAGGTCCAATACCGGAACGTACTTCTGCCAGAACACGTTGAATCCGTAACACAGGTCGGAGTAGTCCGTTCCGTGGCAGAGATTGACCACCTCAGCGAGCAGGCGGTTACCGAGCTTGCGCAGGCGCGTGATGTCACTGCTGCCGCCGCCCACGG
>DASWDC010000151.1:0-12565 GCA_036395655.1 Actinomycetota bacterium
AGCCTCGGCAGGTGCGCCCCCCGCCTGGCGTCCCCCATCGCGCTCGCCACCGCCAGCCACCCAAGCCCAGCTGCCAGCAACCCATCCACCACCGGCACCGGCAGCCCTCGCACCCACCCCGGCACCCGCCAGCCCCGCGCCACCCTCACACCAAACCCCACAAACACCGCACCCGCGCTCCTCGTCGAGCGCCATCATCTCGGAACCGGGCCCGTGGCACCACACCTAGGGTGGTGGAGGCAACACCCGGCGGGGGTGGGGGCCACCCCTTGAGGCCCTACTGGGCGGGGGTCACTGGGCGCAGCATGGGTGCAGCGGACCAAGACCAAGAGGACCAGGGCGATAAGGCCCAGTAGTTGGAGGGGGAAGGGTCATGAGCAACGAGGGATTCAAGCGGAACACGCCGGGCGGGCAGCCGAACGTGCCGCTGGAGGAAATGCCGACGCAGGAGCAGGCGCAGCCGGACCTGGGACAGCAGCCGGAGTGGGCGGCGATGCTGAACCAGGCGATGCCGCAGCCGGCCGGGCAGCGGGTGGTCGAGGTGCGGCCGCCGCGGCGGCGGGTCGGGATGCTCGTGGCTGCTGGCTTCGGGATCGTCGGGCTGGTGGTGGGGGCGGCGCTGATGCGGCCGGCGTTCACCCGCAGCTCGATCAACGCGACCACGGTTGGCGCTGTCGCCACGACTGCGGGCGGGACCGCCCAGGCCCAGGGCTCCGGGCAGGGCGGCGCGTCGGCGCCGGCCGCCAGCAACGGCAACGGCAACGGCAACGGCAACGTCCAGATCGTGCGTCAGGGCTTCGCGCAACTCCCGGCCGAGGCGGACGGGGGCCAGAAGCTGACCTACGCGGTGGTCCTGCGCAACCCGCGCAGCAACCAGGTCGCCGCGGACGTGCACGCGATCATCAGCTTCACCAGCCGCAACGGCGTGGCGATCGAGCCTGAGGACAAGGACCTGAACGCGCTGCTGCCGGGGCAGACCAGCGCAGTGACCGGCGACGTCGACGGTGCCGGCGTGACCCAGATGAGCGTCCGGGTGGTCGTCACCCGCTGGGCGCCAGCCCAGGGCCTCAGCGGCAGCCTGACCGCCAGCGGCATCAACAGCAACCGGGTCGCCGACGAGCTGACCACCACGGCGAGCGTCCACTCGACGCTGGCGCGGAACCTCAGCGACGTTAAGGTGACCGCGGTCTACTACAACGGCGCTGGGCAGATCATCGGCGGCGACGACGACAGCATCGACTTCCTGCCCGCCAACGGGACGGCTCCCGTGACGATCGACAGCTCCCACGTGCCGATGGGCGTCGCCCGCACCGCGGTCTACGCCAACCCCGACGGCCTCTTCACGGTCCCGGACTCCTCGGACTGAACCCCGCACTCCGAGCCCGGACCAGCCGGGGTCGCGGCGCCCAGCAGCCAGGCGCCGCGGCCCCGGCCTTTTGGCGTCGCATTGGCGTTCGCATTGGCGTCGCCGCTGCGGGTGCGCTCAGCCGCCAGCCGGACCGCCAGCGAGCCAGGCGGCGCCGCGGGCGTAGAGGGTCTCGACCTCTGGGCCGGTGAGGCCGGGCATGTCCGGCTTGACGGCGTAGCCGGCCTCGACCTGCAGGTAGGCGAGGTGGCGGTAGCCGGAGGGGAAGGCGGCCAGCCGCGCCGCGTCGAGGGCCAGAGTCGCCGCCGGGTCAACCGGGTCGAGGCGGTCCTTCTCGTAGATCGGCTGGCGCAGGACCAGCCCCCAGCGCCCGTCGCGCCGCTCGATGAAGTCGTAGAAGCGGCCGGTGCAGACCACGTCGCAGAGCACACCGTGGACCGGGCCGCGCTGGGAGATGGTCATCTTGGTCTGGGAGAGCGCCCGGTCCCCAGCAACATCGACCGAGCTGCCGCCGAGGAAGTGCAGGATGCTCACCCCGCGCTCCCACCCTTCGCGGCTGACCTTGATGAACTCCTCGAAGGGACCCTGGAACCAGGTGGCCATCATGCGCCCGTCGTCGTGCCAGACGCCGCGGAACCGTTCCCAATCCCCGGCGTCGCGCCACACCACCCAGTTTTCGACCAGCTCGCGGATGAGCTGACGGTCGTGCGCGTGCAGGTCCGTGCTCACGATCACCTCCTGTGACGGTCCCTGGTGGGGGCCTTCTAGCCTACTGGGGACCCCGGTGAGCGGCGTGGCCGAGGCGCCGTGACATCGCCACGGCGGCGTCGACGGTGACGCGGCCGAGGCCGGGCAGATCGATGGCGCGGACGCGGAAGGACGGCCCGGAGACGGCGATGGCGGCCACGACCTCGCCGTTAGCCTGGCGGACAGGAGCGGCGACGGCGTTGAGGCCCTCCTCGATCTCGTCCTGGATGCAGGCGTATCCCCGGATGCGGGCCTCTTCGAGCTGCTGGCGGAGGCTCGCGGGGTCGGTCACGGTCTGCGGGGTGTAGACCTGCAGCGGCCGCGCCAGCAGCTGGTCCCGCTTGGACGGGGAGAGCCAGGCCAGGAAGACCTTGCCGCTGGCGCTGCAGTGCAGCGGGGTGCGCTGACCGATCCAGTTGCCGCTGACGATCAGGCGGGGGCTTGCAACCTGGTCGACGTAGATCACCTCGTCGTTGGACAGCACGCCGAGGGTGACGCTCTCGCGGGTACGGTCGGCCAGTTCCTCCAGCACCGGGCGGCCGGTGCGGACCAGGTCGAGCCCGGCCATGGCGGTGCCGGCGAGGCGGATGAGCCCGAAGCCGAGCCGGTAGCGGTCGCTCACCGGGTCACGCTCCACCAAGCCGCCGCCGGCGAGGGTGGCCGCCAGGCGCGAGGCGGTCGCCTTGTGGACGCCGAGGCGGCGGCCGAGGTCGGTCACGCCAAGCTCACCGGCCTCCGCGATCAACTCAAGGGCCTGCAATGCGCGAGTGACCGACTGTACGCCGCCACGTACTTCGTCGCTCATAGCGCAACTCTAGCCTGCGATCGGCAATCCTGTCCCAGGTAGGCTTGCTGGTATGGCGATGCGGTACTGGCGGGCGGCAGAGCCGAAGCGCTCCTACGACGTCGTCGTGGTGGGCGGCGGCGGGCACGGCCTCGCGACCGCCTACTATCTGGCGCGCAACCACGACCTCACCGACGTCTGCGTGGTCGAGAAGGGCTGGCTCGGCGGCGGCAACACCGCCCGCAACACCACCATCATCCGCTCGAACTACCTGTGGGACGAGTCCGCCGCCATCTACGAGCACTCCCTCAAGCTGTGGGAGAGGCTGGAGGAGGACCTCGGCCTGGACCTGCGCTTCAGCCAGCGCGGCGTGCTGAACCTGGCCCACGACCTCGGCGAGATGCGCTCGTCGCTGCGGCGGGTGAACGCCAACGCCCTCAACGGCGTCGACGCCGAGTGGCTCACCCCGGCGGAGGTCGCCGCGTTCTGCCCGGTTGTCAACGTCTCTCCCGACGTCCGCTACCCGGTGCTCGGCGCGACCCTGCAGCGGCGCGGCGGGATCGCCCGCCACGACCGGGTCGCCTGGGGCTTCGCCAGCGTCGCCGACCGGCTCGGCGTCGACATCGTCGAGCACTGCGAGGTGACGGGATTCGTCCGCAGCCCTGCCGGGCGGGTGACCGGCGTCGAAACCACCCGTGGGACGATCACCGCCAACAAGGTCGCTGTGGTCGCCGCCGGGCACACCTCGGTGCTGGCGGCGATGGTGGGGCTGCGGCTGCCGCTGCAGTCGCACCCGCTGCAGGCGCTGGTCTCGGTGCTGCTGACGCCGGTGCTGGACTGCGTGGTGATGTCCAACGCGGTCCACGTCTATGTCTCGCAGGCCGACAAGGGCGAGCTGGTCATGGGCGCGGGCATCGACGGCCACAACAGCTACACCCAGCGGGGCGCCTTCCACCTGATCGAGGAGCAACTCGCCGCCGCGCTGGAGCTGTTCCCCGTGTTCGCTCACGCCAAGCTGCTGCGGACCTGGGGCGGGATCGTGGACGTCTGCCCGGACGCCTCCCCGATCATCGGCCCGACCCCGATCGAGGGCCTGTGGCTGAATTGCGGCTGGGGCACCGGCGGCTTCAAGGCGACCCCGGGCTCCGGATGGGTGTTCGCCGAGACGATCGCCAAGGGCGAGCCGGCACCGCTGGCGCTGCCGTTCGCCCTCGACCGGTTCACCACTGGAGCGTTGATCAACGAGCACGGCGCGGCGGCGGTGGCGCATTGATGGCGGCGCGCTGATGCTGCTGCTCCCCTGCCCGTGGTGTGGGCTCCGTGAGGAGGTCGAGTTCCGCTACGGCGGGCAGGCCGGGATCGCCTACCCGGCCGATCCGGACGCCCTCTCCGACGAGGAATGGGCGGACTACCTCTTCATGCGCGACAACCCGAAAGGGCCGTTCGCGGAGCGCTGGTACCACGTGCACGGCTGCCGCCGCTGGTTCAACCTGGTCCGCGACACCGCCACCAACGAGCTGCTCGCGGAGGGACGCTGACGTGCCCGGACCCGGACCCGGGCGCCGGCTCGCCTCCGGCGGCGCGATCGACCGGACCAGGACGCTGGGCTTCACCTTCGACGGCCGGGAGTATGCGGGGCTGGAGGGCGACACGCTCGCGTCGGCCCTGCTGGCAAATGGCCTCGCCGGCGGGTTCCAATCGCCGCTGCTCGGCCGCCCCCGAGGGGTGATGAGCGCCGGGCCCGAGGAGCCGTGCGCGTTCGTGGAGGTGTCGGCACCGTGGTTCGACCTGCTCGCGCCGGCCACGATGCTGCGGCTGGTCGACGGCCTTGCCGCCATCCCGCGCACCGGCGTCGGGCGGCTGCCGCCACCGGATGCCTCGGCGGTGGCGGCGCGACCGCGCCATGCCCACGTCGAGACGCTGGTCGTCGGCGGCGGGGTCGCGGGGCTGCGGGCCGCGCGGGAGGCCGCGGAGCGCGGCGACCGGGTCCTGCTGTTGGACGAGCGGTCCTGGCTCGGCGGGACCGCCCGCTCCTTCGAGCAGGTGGAGGGGCGGCCGGCCTGGGAGTGGGTCGAGGAGACCGCCGCCGCGCTGCGGAGCGCGCCGGACGTGACGCTGCTCACCGAGGCCACCGCGCTCGGCCTCTACGACGCTGGCTACGCTGTCATCCACGAGCGCTCCCGTCCGGTCGAACATCTCTGGCATGTCCGCGCGAAGCGGGTGGTGCTTGCGACCGGCGCCCACGAGCGGCCGGTCGCGTTCGCCGGCAACGACCGGCCGGGGGTGATGCTGTCCGGGGCGGTGCTCACCTATCTCGACCGGTTCGGGGTGCTCCCGGCGGAGCGGGCGGTGGTTTGGGTCGCCAACGACGCTGGCTACGCGACCGCGCGGGCGCTCCGGGCGGCGGGTGCCGAGGTGGTCGCGGTGGTCGACGCCCGGCGCGAAGGCGAGGCCGCCGCCCAGGACCAGGCCCGCGCCGACGGCCTGGAGGTGCTGGCCGGGAGCGTGATCGCCGCCACCGACGCCGCCACCGGCTCCGGGCACGTCAGCGGGGCGTTCGCGGTCGGACCCGACGGGCAGCGGATCCGCCTGGAGGCCGAGCTGCTGGCCGTCTCGGGTGGCTGGAACCCGGTGGTGCAGCTCCACCGGGCGATCGGCGGCGGCCTTCGCTACGACCCCGCCCGCGCCTGCTTCGTACCCGACGGCGGACCCACCTGGCTGTCGGCGACCGGCGCCGCCGCTGGGGAGGTTCCCGCCGCCGAGCCGGTCTGGCACATCGCCGCTGGGGACGGGGACTCCAGCGCCCTCTCCACCTCTCTCTCGGAACACTTCGTCGACCTGCAGCGCGACCAGACGGTCTCCGACGTCGCCGGGGCCCTCGACGCGGGCCTGCGCAGCGTCGAGCACATCAAGCGGGTGACCCACATCGGCACCGCCGCCGACCAGGGCCGCACCTCGGGGACGCTCGCCGCCGAGATCGTCAACCAGCTCCTCGGCGCCGACCCCGGCGCGCAGGGCCCGACGGGAGCCCGGCCGCCGTGGGCGCCGCTCCCCTACCACGTGCTGGCCGGGCCGTTCCGGGGCCGGCTGTTCGACCCGGTCCGCGAGACCCCGATCCATCCCTGGCACGTGGCCCACGGCGCGGTGTTCGAGAACGTCGGGCAGTGGAAGCGCCCCTGGTATTTCCAGCGCGAGGGCGAGTCGATGGAGGAGGCGGTCCTGCGCGAGTGCGCGGCGGCCCGCGACGGCGTCGCCCTGATGGACGCCTCGACCCTCGGAAAGATCGAGGTGGTCGGCCCGGACGCCGCGACCTTCCTCGACCGGATGTACACCAACGCGATCTCCACCCTGCCGGTCGGGCGGCTCCGCTACGGGGTCATGCTCGGCCTGGACGGGATGGTCTTCGACGATGGCGTGGCGATGCGGCTGGCCGCCGACCGCTACCTGGTCACGACCACCACCGGCAACGCGGCGGCGGTGCTCGACCGCTTCGAGGAGTGGCTCCAGACCGAGTGGCCCGAGCTGCGTTGCTGGGCGACCAGCGTGACCGAGCAGTGGGCCACGATCGCCGTCGTCGGCCCCCTGGCCCGTGAGGTCCTGTGGGCCGCCGGCACCGACGTGGACGTCAGCACCGCGGCGTTCCCGTTCATGGCCTGGCGCGACGGCACCGTCGCCGGCGTGCCGGCCCGGGTCACCCGGGTGTCGTTCTCGGGCAGCCTCGCCTTCGAGGTCAATATCGCCAGCTGGCACGGCCTCCAGGTCTGGGAGGCCCTGTACGCCGCCGGGCAGCCGTTCGGCTTGACCGTCTACGGCACCGAGACCATGCACGTCCTCCGCGCCGAGAAGGCCTTCCCGATCGTCGGCCAGGACACCGACGGCACCGTCACCGCCGACGACCTCGGCATGTCCTGGATCGTCAACCTCCGCAAGGGCGACTTCGTCGGCCGCCGCTCGCTCCGCCGCGCCGACCTGACCCGGCCGAACCGCAAACAGCTCGTCGGCCTGCTCCCCCAGGACACCGCTGCATTGATTCCGGAGGGCGCCCAGCTGATCGACCCCGGCTCCGTGGGCGCCTCACCACCCGTGCCGATGCGGGGCCATGTGACCTCGTCCTACCGCAGCGCCGCGCTCGGCCGGACCTTCGCGCTCGCGCTGCTCGAAGCCGGCCGGCAACGCCACGGCGACACCGTCTTCGCGTTCGACGCCCGCCTCACCGAACCGATCGCCGCAACCGTCGCCGACCCAGTGTTCTACGACCCGGAGGGAGCACGCCGCGATGGCTGACGTCAGCATGGTGGAGGTCCCAACCCTCTCCCAGGTGAGCCTGCGGGTAGACCTGACACCAGCGCAGGGCCGGCCTGCACCACCGCTCGAGCTCCCGCTCCAGCCGAACAATTGGCGGCGGATTGGGATCCTGGAGGCCCTATGGCTCGGCCCCGACGAATGGCTGGTGACCGCCGGTCAAGGCAACACCGGAAAGATGGTGATCCTGCTGGAGGCCGCCTTCGACGGAAAGCCCCACTCCGTGGTCGACGTCAGCGCCAACCGCATCGCCATCGACCTGACCGGCCCCGACCGGCTCGACCTGCTGGCGACCGGCTGCCCCCTCGACCTGCACCCCCGTGTCTGGAATGAGGGCGCCTGCGCCCAGACCCTGCTGGCCCGCGTGCCCGTCCTGCTCCAGGAACGCGCCGCCGGGACCCGCCTGTTCGTGCGCCCGTCGTTCGCAGCCTGGCTGACCGACTGGCTGGACGCCGCTGCCGCGGTCTCGTAGCCGTCAGACGTTTGAGTCGGGGAACGAGGCTTTGCGGCGTTCGATCCACTCGCGCAGCTCCTGGTCGACGGCGTCGTCGATTGGAGGGGGCTGGTAGTCGGCGAGGGTCTTTTTCCAGAGGGCGTTGGCGCGTTGGGCGGCGTCGCGGGAGCCCTCCAGGTCCCATTGCTCGAAGGAGTTGGCGTCGGCGACCTGGGAGCGCCAAAAGGCGGTCTCGAAGTTGGCCAGGGTATGGGCGGAGCCGAGGAAATGCTGGCCGGGACCGTTGGCGATGATCGCGTCCAGGGCCTGGCCGTTCGGGGAAAGGTCCACGCCCCGGGCGAAGGCGTGCCAGGCGCCGGCCTGGTCGTTGTCGAGCACGAACTTCTCGTAGCCCATGCAGAGGCCGCCCTCCAGCCAACCGGCCACGTGCAGCACGAAGTTCACGCCGCCGAGCATGGTCGGCTGCATGGTGTTGGCCGACTCGAAGGCAGCCTGCGCGTCGGGGACCTTGGCGGCGGTGAGCGCGCCGCCGCTGCGGAACGGGACGCCGAGCCGGCGCGCGCAGGCGGCCAGGGCGTAGAGCACCAGGGCGGGCTCGGGGGTACCGAAGGTGGGCGCGCCGGACTGCATCGACATCGAGGAGGCGAACGAGCCGAACACCACAGGGGCGCCCGGCCGCACCAGCTGCACGTAGGCCATGCCGGCCAGCGCCTCGGCGAGGGTCTGGGCGGCGGTCCCCGCCACGGTCGCCGGGCTCATTGCTCCCGCCAGGATGAACGGGGTCATCAGGGTGGCCTGATTGGCCTCGGCGTAGACGCGGGCGGCGCCGAGCATGGTGGCGTCCCAGACCAGCGGGGAATTCGCGTTGATCAGGCTGAGGATCACGCAGTCGCGCTCCAGCCGCTCGGCGCCGAACACGATCCGGGCCATCGCCACGGTGTCGCTGGCGCGGTCGGGGTGGGTGACCGAGCCCATGAACGGCTTGTCGGAGAGGCGCAGGTGTGCCTCGACCATGTCGAAGTGGCGCTTGTTGACCGGCAGGTCGACCGGCTCGCAGACGGTCCCGCCGCTGTGGTGCAGCCAGGGCGAGGCGTAGGTGAGCTTCACGAAGTTGCGGAAGTCCTCAATGGTCCCGTAGCGGCGGCCCTGGTCCAGGTCGCGGACGAACGGCGGCCCATAGGCGGGGGCGAACACCGTGGCGTCCCCGCCGATGCGCACGTCGTTGGCAGGGTTGCGGGCGTGCTGGGTGAACTCGCGGGGCGCGGTCGCCTGCACCAGCGCGCGGGCCATGCCGCGGGGAAAGCGGACCAGCTCGCCGTCCACCTCGGCGCCGGCGTCCTTGAGGGTGGCGAGCGCGTCGGCGTCGCGGAACTCGACGCCGACCTGCTCCAGGATCACGTCGGCGTTGTGCTCGATGAGGGCGAGGCCCTCCTCGGAAAGGACCTCGAACGGCGCCATCGTGCGGGTGATGAACGGGACCCTCTCGACGACCGCGTGCAGCCGTGCGGCGCGGCGCCCCCCGCGCCCGCCGCTGCGCCGCCCCCTCGGCTCGGCCTGGTTGCTCACCGGGTCCTCCTTCTGGTCCTGGTCCTGGGGTGCATCCGCCCGTTCGCGTCCAGATCGCGCTCGGGGAGCGTGACCACCTTGGCGAGGCGGGCGTAGGGGTCACGGCGGTGCGGAATCGCCATCGCGTCGACGAAGTGTTCCTGGAAGCGCGGCTCGACGGCGGTCTCGACCTTCTCGACGCGCCGCACGGCTTCCTCGACCTCGCGGCGGGAGCGGCCAGAGAGCAGCGCGATGCGGGCGCCGGTCCCGGCGGCGTTGCCGGCGCTGCTGACCGCCGCGGGGTCGCAGTCGGGGACCATGCCGAGCACGAGGGCGTGGACCGGGTCGATATGGGCGCCAAACGCGCCCGCCAGGCGGACCCGGTCGACCTGGTCCACACCGAGGCGGTCCATCAGCAGCCGGCAGCCGGCGTGCAGGGCGGCCTTGGCGAGCTGGATCTGGCGGATGTCGTTCTGGGTGACCAGGATCCGCTGGAGGGCGCGGTCGTGCAGCACGTAGGCATACGTGCGCCCGTCGGGGACGACCCGGGAGGAGCGCGCGGCGGCGGCGCCGTCGATCACGCCGGCGGCGGTGACGACCCCGGCGAGGTACAGCTCGGCGACCGCCTCGATGATCCCTGAGCCGCAGATGCCGCTGACAGCAGCAGGATCGAAGCCCGGCTGGTCGGACCAGGCCGGGTTGCCGATCACGCGGAGGCGCGGCTCCAGGGTGTCGCGGTCGATGCGGACGCGCTCGATCGCGCCGGGTGCGGCGCGCTGCCCGGCGGAGATCTGCGCGCCCTCGAACGCCGGGCCAGTGGGGCTGGAGGCGGCCAGCAGCCGGTCGCGGTTGCCGAGCACGATCTCGGCGTTGGTGCCGACGTCCACCAGCAGCGACAGGTCGTCGCGCTGGTGGGGCGCCTCGGCCAGCAGCACCCCGGCGGCGTCGGCGCCGACGTGCCCGGCGATACACGGCAGGACGTAGGCGCGGGCGCCCGGATGCACGCCCAGCTCCAGCTCGGTGGCGGCATGGAGGCGCAGCGCCTGGCCGGTGGCCAGCGCGAACGGCGCACCGCCCAGCTCCGTCGGGTCGATGCCGAGCGCCAGGTGGTGCATCACCGGGTTGCCGACCAGGGTCACCTCCAGCACGTCGCCGGGCTCGCGGCCCGCCTCGGCGACCAGGGCGACGACCAGGTCGTTGAGGCAGCCGCGGACCGCGCGGGTCAGCTCAGCGGTCGAGCCCGGGTTGAGCATCACGTAGCTGACGCGGCTCATCAGGTCCTCGCCGAAGCGGATCTGTGGGTTCATCGCGCCCGCGCTGGCGAGCACCTCGCCGGTGGCGAGGTCGCAGAGGTGCCCGGCGACGGTGGTCGAGCCGACGTCGAAGGCGATCCCGAGGGCGACGTCGCGGAAGCCCGGCCAGACCGCCGTGATCGCGCTGCCGTCGTGGACGGCGACGGTGACGGCCCACTCCCCCTTCCGCAGCGCCTGCTGGAGGCCCTGGACGACGTGTATGTCGGCGGTCAGACCAGTGAGGCCCCACTCGCGCTCCAGCGCTTCGAGGAGGCGGGCGTGGTCGCTGGTCTGGGTGCCGAGGGCGGGCTGCTCGACCTCCACGTAGCAGAGGCGCACCACCGGGTCCAGCTCGATCGCACGCGCCTCGGCGGGCTTGCGCACCACCTGCCGATGGAGCTGGCTGTCGGGCGGCACGTCGATCACCAGGTCGCCGACCATGCGCGCGTGGCAGCCAAGCCGCCGCTCCGGGTCGAGCCCCCGCCGGGCCCGGTAGGTTGCCTCCGGCGCCGCCCACGGCGTGAGATGGTCAGCCCGCGATTCGATCTGGAGCTTCGCGTGCGCCCCCTCGCTCACCCGGATCTGACACCGCCCGCAGATCCCCCGCCCGCCGCACACCGAGTCGAGGTCAACCCCAAGCGCTCGCGCGGCCTCCAGCACGCTGGTCATCACCGGGAACGACCCTCGCCGCCCGGAGGGTGTGAAGATGACCCGCACTTCATTCACAAATCTTGTGCCGCGCGGCGGCGTCCCTCCCGGCCACCTCGACGCCGCCCAGCGCCGCCGTCGGAGGTACCGGGCTGAGCGCCGTCGCGGTAGCGGCTGATCCAGGTCATGCAGTCGCGGTCGTTGCCGAGGAGCACGTCGGCGGCGGCGACCGCGCGGCGGACGTCCTCGTGGAGCGGATTGGTGATCGCCGAGGTCATGCCGGCGGCGGCGGCCATGGTCAGGAACGCCGCCGACAGCGCGTGGCGGTTCGGCAGCCCAAAGGCGATGTTGGAGGCACCGCAGGTGGTGTTGACGTGCAGCTCCTGGCGCAGGCGGCGGACCAGGTGGAACACCTGCCGCCCGGCGCTCGCCACCGCGCCGATCGGCATCACCAGCGGGTCCACCACGATGTCGGCAGGGGTGATGCCGTAGTCGGCGGCGCGCTCGACAATCTTGCGGGCGACCTCGAAGCGGACGTCGGGGTTCTCGGAGATGCCGCGCTCGTCGTTGCTGATCGCCACCACCGCGGCGCCGTGCCTGGCGAC
Organism: Actinomycetota bacterium; assembly: GCA_036395655.1. Taxonomy (GTDB): domain Bacteria; phylum Actinomycetota; class CALGFH01; order CALGFH01; family CALGFH01; genus DASWDC01. Next base: position 11,744 of record DASWDC010000151.1, read on the forward strand.
CAGCGACAGCACGCGCTGCAACTGCTCCTCCTCGCCGGTGACTGAGTTGACCAGGGCTTTGCCTTTGTAGACGGGCAGCGCCGCCTCCAGCGCCTCGACGATTGAGGAGTCGATACACAGCGGCACATCCGTCACCGACTGGACCAGCTCGACCACGCGGGTGAGGATCGCGGGCTCGTCGGCCAGGGGAACACCGGCGTTCACGTCCAGCATGTGGGCACCGGCCTCGACCTGCGCGAGGGCGTCCGCGATCACGGTGGAGAAGTCGCCGATCGCCATCTCGGCGGCGAGGCGCTTGCGTCCCGTCGGGTTGATCCGCTCGCCGATGATCACAAACGGCCGGTCGAACCCGATCACGACCTCCTTGGAGGCCGACGACACCACGGTATGGGTCATGCGCACGCCACCTCCACAGCTCGCTGCCTCGCAGCCTGGAGTGCCGGGACCAGGTCGCCGTAGCCGCTGTGGCGGACCTCCAGGGTGAGGCCGAGGTAGGCCGCCGCCTCCTTCGCCTTGGCGAGCAGCGCTTCGTCGTCGCGCTGCGCGAGGTAGACCAGGCGCACGTAGTTGCCGAAATAGGCCGGCAGCAGCTCCGGATGCCGGTCCAGGCCGAGGCCCCGCACCACCAGCCGGTCGAAGTGGCGGCACAGGAAGTCGGTCAGGTAGAAGGTCCGCGGCTCCGCGTCATGCAGTGCGAGCCAGGAGTCCACCCCCGCGAAGAAGGCGTAGCAGTGGTCGCCGGGAAGGCGCCCGACGCCGTGCTCGTCCAGGACGCGGTCGAGCGCCCCGCCGGTGCCGCAGTCGCCGTAGGCGACCAGGATC
>DASWDC010000152.1:0-7494 GCA_036395655.1 Actinomycetota bacterium
AATCTCACCAGCGGCGAACCCGCCAATCTCACCAGCGGCGAACCCGCCAATCTCACCAGCGGCGAACCCGCCAATCTCACCAGCGGCGAACCCGCCAATCTCACCAGCGGCGAACCCGCCAACTTCACCATCGACCCGGTCGGCGGCCATGTCCTGGTCGTCCCGACGATCGATGGCTGCCCCTCCACACCCACCACGGGACTGAAGTGACGCCAGGACGTTGCCGATATTGCCTAGGTGACCGTCTACGCGCGTCTGAGAACTCCGCCACGGCTCGTCGCCCTCCTGGTCGTCGCGCTTGTGGCCGCGCTGGCCTGGCCGGCCCCGGACTCCGCCCAGGCAGGCTCCGGGCTCCGCCAGGCCCGCGCCAGGGTCGCCGCGGGCGACCTGCTCTATCCCGATGGCATCAGAGTCTCGCTCGGCGTCGGCAAGGGCCTGCAACCCGGCCAGCACCAGAACCCCGCCGCCGCCAGTGCCGCCGCGGTGATTCCCTGCACGGCCGGCTACACCTGCCTCTACGAGCACGTGAACTACGGCGGCCGGCGCCTCGAATGGCAGGACCCCGGCCTGCTGGTCAACCTCGCCGATTACGACTTCAACGACCAGATGAGCTCCTGGCGCAACCTCAGCGGCGACGCCGCCATCTGGTACGTCGACGCCGACGGCCTCGGCCTGGCCCATTGCATGCCCGCCGGCGCCAGCGACCCCTGGGTCGGCTCCAGCGACAACGACCAGGCCTCCTCCCTGCGCCTGCTGACCCAGCAGACCTGCTGACCCGGTCGTCCGCGCGAAGCTGACGTACGCTGGTCCCAGTGGCCCCCTGGCCACGGCAGGGCAGGAGCTGGGAGAGCACATGATCATCATCGGGTGGCTGCTGATCGGATTGGTCGCCGGGGCGCTGGCGCGCCTGCTGATGCCGGGCCGGGACCCGCTCGGCTGCTTCGGGACCGCGCTGCTCGGCGTCATCGGGTCGTTCGTCGGCGGGTTCCTCTATGAGCTGATCGCCTACCACCAGGCCACGCTGCACCGCTCCGGGCTGATCGGATCGGTGGTCGGCGCCATGCTGCTGCTGCTGCTGCGCCGCCTGTTCGTCAGCGAGAGCCGCCGTTGAGGATCAGCGGAGCCGCCCGGGGGCCTCAGAGGCCGCTCGGGCGCAGGTCGAGGTGCTTCAGATTCGGCACCGACGGGTGCGCCAGCCCCGCCGGGCCGGCGGCGAAGGCGCGCAGCAGGTTGAGGGTGATCCGCCGCACCGCCGCGGCGGTGACCGGACTGTTCCGGCCAGCCGCGCAGGCGTGATCCAGCTGGCAGACCCAGCTGGAGGTGCCGGTGTCGAGCACGCCCGCGCCGCTGCTGGTGGAGTACCAGGTGACGTCGGAGAAGCTGGCGTGGAAGCGGCAGCGTAGCGGCGAGTGGGCGATCAGCTCGACGCCGTGCGGGGTCGGCTCGTCGAGCATCACCCGGTCGTACTCCGGCCCGATCAGGTTGGGGAGCCGGTCGCCCGGGCCGAGTCCGGTGCCCGCCAGCAGCCAGGAGGAGGCCGGCGCGCTGATCACCTCGTCGGCGTGGGCGGGGTTGCATTCGTACAGCTCGCCGAGCAGGGCGCTCTCCGGCTGGTTGAGGGGCGGCTCGCGCCAGTCGGTGGTGACCTCCTTGCGGTTGGTGCGCCAGGCCGGGTCGGCGAAGGCCGACTGCGGCTTGTAGTTCACCTCGCGGCGGTCGGGGCCGAGCGGCGAGGGCTCCAGGCGGATGTGACGAAAGACCGCGTTGGCGCCGAGGAAGGCGAGGTTGACGCCATGGTCGCGGGCGTCGGTGGCACCCAGGCGCATCGCCGTCGACCAGTACTCGTCATGGCCGAGCGACAGCAGCGCCCGGTGGCGCAGCAGCAGTTCGGGATGCTCGTGCAGGTCCACGTCGGTCCAGTAGGCGGCATCCAGGCCGGCCTCCTCGACCAGGCTGACCAGCGGCAGCTCGCCGTTGAGGAAGTCGCTGGCGCCGTCGCCCTCCAGGTAGGGGCGGTCGAAGGAGGCGACCCGGGAGCGCAGCTCGGCCTCGCGGAACGGCCCCCAGTAGAGGTTGCGTCCGCCCCAGTCGTTGTAGGCCTGCCAGGTGGTCACCGCGTTCATCACCACCAGCGGGTCGACGCTGGTCTGATCGGTGACGGTCAGCGGGACATAGCGCTGCCAGCCGGTGGAGGCGACCAGCTTGAGCAGGTAGTCGCCCGGCGGCCAGCCAGCGTCCACCCGGAACCGCAGTGAAGGACGCCACGGCGCCTCCACCAGGTCGGTGAGCGGCGTGGTGCGCGCCGGCGCCTGCACCCGCCCCGGCACCGGCGGGGAGCGCCACAGCAGCCGCCCGTGCTTCCCGCCGTACCAGCCCATGCGGTAGGCCTCCACCTGGAAGCGGGGGGCGGTGGTGGAGACGAACAGCGCCACCACCTCGCCGCGCGCCGCGCTCACCCGGCTGGCGTACCCCGCAAGCGCGGCCGGGTCGCCCCGCTTGGTGATGCGCCAGGCGGTGGTGCCGGGGCGGCGGTTCTCAGCGGCGATCCAGCCCGGATCGCCGACCAGGATCTCGCGGGCCGCCGGTTGGGTCTTCGCCGCTGGCAGGCCGATGCCGACGGCGTGGCGGATCCTGGTGCGCAGCCGCGGCACGGCCTCGCGCGCCGCGACCACGGCCCCTGCCGCCACCGCGAACGCCAGCAGCCAAGCCGCCAGACGGCGCACCATCGCGCCGCGCTCGTCCCCCCCGAGTCGTCGCCAACTTGTTATCTCGATCCTCCCGGTGCGGGAGTTTCAGGGAGATCTCACGAGCCCGCGATCGGGCTTGCCGTCGGGCGGACGGCGCCGATGAAATCGCCGCGCAGGAACGGCTCGATCCGTACCACCGCGCCGGTGTGCGGCGCGTCGATCATGTTTCCCGCGCCGATGTAGATTCCGACGTGGTGGATGGTCGACGGGTCCGACAGGTTATTGGCATAGAACACCAGATCGCCCGGCTGCAGCGCGCCGAGGTCGTAGACCCTGGCGCCGGCCGTCCACTGCTCGGCGGCGGTGCGGGGCAGCTGGATCCCGGCGGTCCGGTAGGCGGCCAGCGTCAGCCCTGAGCAGTCATAGAAGCCGTGCTGGCCGACAGCGCCCCACTGGTAGGGATGGCCGAGCTGATCCCAGCCGAAGGTCACCACCTGGTTGACGATCTGCTGCTCGGACGCGCCCGCCGGCAGCACCACCTGGGCCGCATAGGACGACGCGAATCCCAGCACTTTGTCGACATACCACTGCGCGTGGTTGTATTGGAAGATCGCATTGCTGACGTTATGACCGCCCGCCGCGCCATTCGCGCACAGGTAATTGGCAGCGGCAAAGATCTCGTCCGCGGGGCTGTAGGGACTGATCCCACCGCCGTCGACATCCACCTTCGCGTACTTCCAGAACGCCGCGCCGGCGGGAAGTGCCGGATCGATTCCCATCTGCATGGGGCCGCCGGCGCCCGCGAAATTCTCACCGGATGACACCCCCGGGAGCGTTGACCGCCCGTGGTTGCTCTCCTCCTTGCCGACTCCCGCGAGCACCTGCCAAGGCAGGCCCGGACAGGTGTCGGCGGCCGCCTCATACAGCGCGAGGTAGTTGGCGGGAATATCCATGACCGCGGTGGCGCTGGGCCTGGCCCCACCGATGATCCCGGTGGCCACGCCCATCAGGAGCAGGCCAATGAGGGCAAAGAGGATGATGGGGGTGAGAAACAACAGGAGCAGCAGCTTCTTCATGCCATCTCGGTCCTGGGGGCGGTCACGACGGTGGGATCGAGGTGTACCACGGCGCCGCCGTGGGGGATAGGCGAAAGTTCCCCACCTCCGCCACGGGTGATGGTATTTTAGTTAGTCGAGAGGGTTGGCGGGATGCCCGGTCGCACCTGCGCCGGGAAGAAGCGGGAACGCGCACACGCTTTTGCGTCATTGCCGAGCAGTGTAACCTTTGACACGCAACGCGGGTGCGCAGCCTTCCCCACTTCCCCGAGCCGCCGCGGAGCAAACATTGAATACAACAAGATTCACCCACATACGGACGGTCTGTCTGCCTCAAGCGGCTACAGGGGGTTCGCCGTGAAGCAGCTGAGAAGCCCCTTGATCGCCGCCGCCGACGAGGCCTACGTCCCACTCGGCAGCCCTGGCGTCGGCCCACCCGACGTCCCGAAGTCACCACCGCCACCGCCGCAATCCCCATCGCAATCACGGCGGCAATCGCCGCCCGAGCCGTCGCGATCGCAGCCGGGGGGGCAGGACGGCCGCCGCCACGGCCAAGCTGACCGCCAGCCCCCCGTCCCCACGTCGCCACCCACGTCGCCACCCACGTCGCCGACCCGCTTCCGCGACCGCCCGCTCCCCGAGGCCCCGCCGAGCGGGGCGCCCGACGGGCCACAGCTCACCCGGATGCAGCGCCAGATGGGCGTCACCAGCCCGGCGCCGCCGGGGTCGACCGCCAGCGCCGCCGACTTCACCGCCGACCACTTCCTGCGAGACCGCGGCGCACCGCCGCGTGACGGCTGGCGCCGCGCCCTCTACTGGCTCACCGGCGGGCGCGTCAATCCCGGTCCGAGCCCCCTGGAGGTCGCCCAGCGCGAGCTGATCGCCCGCGCCAAGACGCCGGTCCCCGGCTGCCGCTCGATCGCCGTGATCAGCCGCAAGGGCGGCGTCGGCAAGACCACCACCACGCTGATGCTGGGCCACACCTTCGCGTCCCTGCGCGGCGACCGGGTGGTGGCCCTGGACGGCAACCCCGACGCCGGCTCGCTCGGCTACCGGGTCCGGCGCGAGACCGCGGCCACCATCACCAACCTGCTCGCCGACGAGCAGATGATCACCCGCTACGCCGACATCCGCGCCTACACCTCGCAGGCCCCGACCCGGCTCGAGGTGGTCGCCTCCGACGACGACCCGCGCATCACCAAGGCGCTCGGCGAGGTCGACTACCGCCGCGCCATCGGCCTGCTGGAGCGCCACTACAACCTGATCTGCCTGGACACCGGCACCGGCGTGCTGGAGTCGGCCACCCGGGGGATCCTCCAGCTCGCTGACCAGATCGTGGTGGTGATGTCGCCGAGTCTCGACTCGGCGCGGGCGGCCAGCTCCACCCTCGACTGGCTGAACGAGAACCGCCACGCCGAACTGGTGCGCAGCGCGGTGGCCGTGGTGAACGGCATCCAGGACGACTTGCTTGTCGAAGTCGGCCGAATACAGGAACATTTCGCTGGGCGCTGCCGCGCGGTGGTGCAAGTGCCGTGGGACCCCCACCTCGCGGCCGGGGCGGAAACCGAGGTTGGTCGCCTCCGTCCAGCCACGCGGCATGCCTACCTCGAGGTGGCGGCCACCGTCGCCGACGGGTTCTTGACGTGACCGTGCACGCCACGACCGCGGGCCGCCGCCGACGGACTCGGCACTGTAGAAACCGCAGGGCTACCTGGAGCTACCTGGAGGAACGCAAGGAGGACGTGCGATGCACGCACACGCACAGCTGCTCGCCGCGAAGCTGAACATCCACATGACGCCCAACTTCTCCGGCATCCCCGCTGCCGGGCCGATCCAGACGATCATCGACGACCTCGGCGCCTTCGCGCTGTTCCTGTCGCTGGCCGGGATCATCATCGGCGGGGCGATGTGGGGCGTCGGGTCGCTCAGCTCCAACTACCACCAGGCGGCGGTCGGCAAGCGGGCGACGCTCTACTCGGTCGCCGGCGCGATCGTGATCGCCGCCGCCGCGGCCCTGGTGAACTGGGCCTTCCAGCTCGGCTCGACGGCCTGAGCCCGGAATCGGAACGGGGAGCGTCTTCACGGTGGCGATCGATGAGCGGGACAGGGCCCGGGTGGTGTACCGCCTGCCCGAGCCACGCCAAGCTGGGCCCGGCTCGGGGCTCGGGCTGTTCGCCGTGCTCGGGGTCGCCCTGCTGCTGTTCGGCGGTGGCCTGCTGATCGGGCGCCTGACCACGTCGTCCCATCCTTCTACCCGTGCCCGAACCGCGCAAACCACCACCGTCGCGACCGCGGGAGGCGCGGCGACCGCGACCACCGCGCCCGCACTCGCGGTGCCCGACGCCGGTGCCGCCACCAGCAGGGTCGGCCCGGCCGGCAGCAGGAACGGCGTCCCCGTCGGCTACCAGCACTCCTCCCAGGGCGCCGTCGCCGCCGCCACCAACTACACCGCCGTGCTCTCCAGCGACCTGATCCTCGACCAGACACGCCGTGAGGCCGCCATCGGGACGCTCGCCGCCCCCGAGGCGCGCGCCGCGCTGGAGCGCGTCTTCGCCAGGACCGTCCCCGCCATCATCCAGGCGCTCGGCGACTCCGGCACCGGAGCCGCAGCCGCAGCCGGAGCCGGCTCCGGCACGACCGGCAATGCTGGCGCTGGCGGCAAGGTGGTCCTGCGCTTCATCCCGGTCGGCTGGCGGCTGGAGCGCTACGACGGCGCCACTGCCGAGGTGTCGATCTGGGCCACCGGCATCGGGGGCTCCCTCAACGGCGTCCCCGTGCAGGAAGGCTGGGGCATCACCACCGTGGAGCTGCGGTGGACCGACAACGACTGGAAGGAGACCAGCGCGACCACCAGGGACGGCCCGGTCCCCGTCGCCGACGACAGCGCCCCAACCGCCGCTTCGGTCATCGTGCCCGAAGCGCAGCAATTCAAGGAGTACCACTATGCGCCAGGGTCGTGAGCTCCCCCGTGCAGGCGCGCGCCGGCTGCTGCTGGTCGCCGCCCTGCTCGCCACGTCCTACCTGGTCGCCGTCCCGGCCTTCGCCGCCCCGCCGACCACCGCACCCACCGCCGCCCCCGCCCAGACCCAGGGCCAGCAGCAGGCCGCCGCCACGCCGCCGGCCAACGACTGCGCCAAGCTGTCCGGGCCGGCGAAGAAACTCTGCGACCTCGCCAAGCATCCCGGCGGCGCGGTCTCAGGGGCGGTCGGCGGCGCCGCCGCCGGGGTGGTCTCCACCGCCGGTGACAGCGCCCTGCGCAGCTTCACCGCGGCGGTCGCCTCGGCCGGCAAGTGGTTCCTCGACAAGGTCGGCGGCCTGCTGCGCGGCACCACCAGCCCGAACGTGGTCAGCGCCGCCTGGTTCGTCAACCAGTACCGGGTGATGCTCGCCCTGGCGGTGCTGATCGCCCTGCCGGTCCTGCTGGTCTCGGTGGCGCAGTCGATCGTCCGCGTCGACATGATGCAGGCGGTCCGCTCCGCCGTCGTCTACCTGCCGATCGCGGCGATCTTCTCCGCCGTCGCCCCCGCCATCGTCCAGCTCCTGATCGACTCAAGCGACTGGATCTCGACCGCGATCACCCACAGCGCCTCCGCCTCGGCGCAGCAGTTCATGACCGACACCGGGGGCTGGCTCGGCGCCATCGGCGCCGGCACCGCCAATCCGGCCGTGCCGGTGTTCGGCGTGCTGCTCGGCGCGATGGTGGTGGTGCTCGGCGCCTTCTCGATCTGGCTGGAGCTGCTGCTGCGCTCGGC
>DASWDC010000153.1:0-2196 GCA_036395655.1 Actinomycetota bacterium
GCCAGCGCGGCTGAGCTCGCGCGCCTCCTGGCTAGGTCGACCTGGTCGAGGTGGTGGTCGCGCTGCCGCTGTCGCCGTTCCCGCCGCCCGAGACGATCACCACCCGCTTGGCGGTGACGGTCGCGCCCGAGGCGTCGCCGACCACGCGGACGGTCTCACCGACCCGCAGGTCCGCGCGCGAGGCCGGGTGGGCGTTGTTGCCGTAGCGGGTCTTGGCGCCGAGCAGCACGTTCATCGTGGTGCCGCCGCGCACCCGCAGGGTGAGGCTCTCGGCCGACAGCGCCATCACCCGCCCGCGGACGGCCCCTCCGTTCGCCGCCTTGGAAGCGGAGTCCGTGGAGGCGCCGCCGTGGTTCCGGGTGACCGCGTAGGCGACCCCACCCCCGACCAGGGCGAGCGCCATGATCCCGGCGACCACCCAGCCGAGCCGCTCCCTGGCCAGAGTCTTGAACACACTCTTTATCCTGCCCATGACGGGTCAGGATATCGCGACCTCGGCGATTCGGCGGCGCAGGTACCGCTGTTCGACTGGATTCGTCGCCAGGTCGAGGGCGCGGCGGTAGGCGGCTCCCGCCGCCTCCAGCCGCCCGAGCCGCCGCAGCAGGTCGGCGCGGGTCGCGTGGAGCAGGTGGTAGTCCTCCAGCTCGCCGCCGGCGGCCAGCTCCTCGACCAGGGCGAGGCCGCACATCGGACCGTCGGCCATGGCGACCGCGACCGCATGGTTGAGCGCCACCACCGGCGACGGAAGCAGCGCCCCGAGCCGCTCGTACAGGGCCGCGATGCGGCGCCAGTCGGTCGCGTCGGCGGCCGGCGCGGTCGCGTGCAGCGCGGCGACGCACGCCTGCAGCCGGTACGGCCCGGGCGGGCCCATCCGCATCGCCCGGTCGAGCAGCCGGACGCCCTCCCCAATCTCCTCGTGGTCCCAACGGGTGCGGTCCTGGTCCTCCAGCAGCACCAGGTCGCCGTCCGGGCCGGTGCGTGTCTGGCGCCGGGAGTCCTGCAACAGCAGCAGCGCCAGCAGGCCAAGGGCCTCCGGCTCGTCGGGCATGAGCGCGGCCAGCAGGCGGCAGAGCCGGATCGCCTCGCCGCTCAGCTCGCGCCGCACCAGGTCGTCCCCGGCGCTGGCTGAATAGCCCTCGTTGAAGACCAGGTAGAGCACGGCAAGGACCGCGCCGAGCCGTTCCGGCAGCAGGTGGTCGGGCGGCACCCGATAGGGGATGCCAGCGTCGCGGATCTTGCGCTTGGCCCGCACCAGCCGCTGCGCCATGGTCGCCTCCGGGACCAGGAAGGCATGGGCGATCTCCGGCGTGGTGAGGCCGCCGAGGGCGCGAAGGGTGAGCGCCACCCGCGCCTCCAGCGACAGCGCCGGGTGGCAGCAGGTGAAGATCAGCCGCAGCCGGTCGTCGCCGATGGTGTGCGTCTCCTCCTCCGCCTCCTGGCGTTCCGCTTCCAGCAGCGCCAGCGCGGGCTGCCGTTCGGCGAACCCGCGCTCCCGGCGCAGCCGGTCGATCGCCTTGTTGCGGGCGGTGGTGGTGATCCAGGCGCCCGGCCGTGGCGGGACCCCGTCGACCGGCCAGCGCTCACAGGCGACCAGGAACGCCTCGGCCACCGCCTCCTCGGCCCGGTCGAAGTCGCCGAGCTGGCGGATGAGGGTCGCGACGGCCTTCCCGGACTCCTCCCGGAACACCCGCTGGACCGCCTCGCGGACCTCTGTCGCGACCCTCGTCACACCGCCTCGCTTGATGCCCTGGACTTCGGCTGGCCTCAGCTGACCGGTGGGATCTCCATGATCGGCCGCACCTCGATCGAGCCGCTCTTGGCGCCGGGGATCTTGGCCGCGGTCGCGATCGCCTCGTCGAGATCCCTGCAGTCGACCAGGTAGAAGCCGCCGAGCTGCTCCTTCGTCTCGGCGAACGGGCCGTCGGTGGTGAGCGTCTCGCCGTTGCGCACCTGCACCGTGGTGGCGGTGCTGGTCGGCTGCAGGGCCTCGCCTCCCTGCATCAGCCCTCGGTCCACGATCTCCTTGGTGAAGGAGTTGTAGGCGTCGAACTCGGCCTGCGTCTCCGCCTCAGTCGCGGTGGCCATGGCCGCCTCGGACCCGTAGATAAGCAGCGCGTACCGCATCTGCGCCTCCCTTTCCCTGTGTCCGGCGGCACCGTCGCCGCCCTCTACCAAGACAACGATCGGGAGTGGCGG
>DASWDC010000154.1:0-6535 GCA_036395655.1 Actinomycetota bacterium
CAGCACGTCGCCGCCTTCGACGGAGGCGACCCCGCCCTCGGTGCCCTGCGACCAGATGCCGAAGTCCTGGCTGGAGAACAGCGGGTGCCAGCGGTAGATCGCCTCGTAATGGATGGTTTCACGCCTGCGGGCCTTCTTGCGCATGGAGTTGATCGCCACGCCGCCGCCGATCCAGCAGGAGGCGTCGCGCGTGAAGAGGTGGTTGGGGAGCGGCGCGAGCAGGAAGTCGTCCATGCCGATCGTGTGGAACACCAGCGAACGCGGCGCCTCGGCACGCTCCAGCAGCTCCCGCTTGGTCGCCCCGCCGATGAGGAATTCGGTCAGGGTGTCGTCGTCCATGGCGTCGAAGGCGGCCCGCATGGCGTCGATCGCCAGCGGGCCGTAGAGATGCTCGTCGAGGACCCGGTCGAGGACGTGCTTGCGTGCCACCGGGTCGGCGACCGTCTCGCGCAGCAGTTCGTCGAAGCGGTGGACCCTGACCCCGCGTTCCCGCAGCGCCTCGGCGAACCCGTCGTGCTCCTCCTTGGCGCGTTTGACCCAGAGCACGTCGTCGAACAGGAACTCGTCCTTGTTGCTCGGGGTGAGCCGTTTCAGCTCCAGATCGGGCCGGTGCACGATCACCTGACGGAGGACCCCGACCTCCGAATCAACCTGGAACACCACAATCCCCCCCGCATCTGGGCGCCACCATTGACCCCTGCCCGAGTGCATCGGCACCATCTGGGGTGGAGGTGAGGGCCGTGGACCGTGCCCAGCTCATCCGCCGCCTGGCCGAGGCGGTCGGCCCCGGCGGGATCATCACCGAGCGCAACCAGCTCCGCACCTACGAGTGCGACGGGCTGGCCGCCTTCCGGGTGATCCCAAGCGTGGTGGTGCTGCCCGAAACCACCGAGCAGGCCCAGGGGGTGGTCAGGGTCTGCCGCGAGGCCGGCGTCCCGTTCGTGGCGCGCGGGTCGGGCACGGGGCTGTCCGGCGGCGCGCTGCCGCTGGCCGACGGGGTGCTGATCGTGCTCGCCCGGATGCGCCGCGTGGTCGAGGTGGACCTCCCCAACCAGCGCGTGGTGGTCGAGCCCGGGGTCCTCAACCTGCAGGTCACCAAGGAGGTCGCCCCGCACGGCTACTACTACGCCCCCGACCCCTCCAGCCAGCAGGTCTGCTCGATCGGCGGCAACGTGGCCGAGAACTCCGGCGGCGCCCACTGCCTCAAATACGGCTTCACCACCAACCACGTCACCGGCCTGGAGCTGGTGCTGCCCGACGGGGAGCTGGCCCACCTCGGCGGCAAGGCCCCGGACCCGCCCGGCTACGATCTGATCGGCGCGTTCGTCGGCTCGGAGGGCACCCTCGGCATCGCCACCAAGGTGACCGTGCGGATCCTGCGCAAGCCGGAAGCCGTCCGCACCCTCCTCGCCGCCTTCGACGGCACCGACGACGCCGGGGAGGCGGTCTCCGGCGTGATCGGCGCCGGGATCGTGCCCGCCGCTATCGAGATGATGGACGCGCTGGCGATCGAGGCGGCCGAGGCGGCCGTGCACCCCAACTACCCCGACGCGGGCGCGGTGCTGATCGTCGAGCTTGACGGCCCAGCCCCTGAGGTCGAGGTGCAGTTCAACCAGGTCGAGGCGATCTGCCGGGACAGCGGCGCCACCGAGCTCCGCGTCGCCGCCGACGACGAGGAGCGCGCCCTGTTCTGGAAGGGTCGCAAGTCCGCCTTCGCGGCCGTGGGCAGAATCTCCCCCGACTACTACGTGCAGGACGGCGTCATCCCGCGCACGGCGCTGCCGGAGGTGCTGCGAGAGATCAGCCGCATGGCCGCCGAACGCGGCCTGCGGGTCGCCAACGTCTTCCACGCGGGCGACGGCAACCTGCACCCCCTGGTTCTCTACGACGCCGCCGTCGAAGGGCAGGAGCAGCGCGCCGAGGAGCTTTCCGCCGAGATTCTGTTCGTCTGCCTGCGCCACGGCGGCTCGATCACCGGCGAGCACGGCGTCGGCTTCGACAAGAAGCAGTACCTGCCGCGCCAGTTCAGCGCCGACGACCTGGACACCATGCAGCTGGTCCGCTGCGCCTTCGACCCGGATTCGCGCTCCAATCCCGGCAAGGTGTTCCCCACCCCGCGCCTCTGCGGCGAACGGCCGGGCCCCCGCCGCGTCCACCCGGTCGAGCAGGCCGGCCTCGCGGAGGTGTTCTAGGTGGCCTTCGAGCTGCCGGGCGGGGTCGCGTCCCGCCCGGCCACCGAGGCCGACGCGGTCGACGGCGTCCAGCCCGAGCTGGTCGCCGAGCCCGCCACCGTCGAGGAGGCCGCCGCGGTCCTGCGCGAGGCGACCGCGGCCGGCAAGCGGGTCGTCTGCCGGGGCGCCGGCACCAAGCTCGGCTGGGGCAACCCGCCGACCGGCGCGGAGATCATCCTCTCAAGCGCCCGCCTGGATCGGATCCTGGAGCACGCCGAGGGTGACCTGATCGTCAAGGCCGAGGCCGGCGTGCCCCTGGAGGCGTTGCAGGCGGCCGTCGGCGAGGCCGGGCAGCTGCTCGCGCTCAATCCTCCGAGTGCCGGGGGCGGCGCGACCCTCGGCGGGATCGTCGCCGCCAACGCCTCCGGGTCCTGGCGGCTGCGCTACGGCACCGTCCGGGACCTGCTGATCGGCATCACCGTGGTGCTCGCCGACGGCACCATCGCCCATGCGGGCGGCAAGGTGGTCAAGAACGTCGCCGGCTACGACCTCGGCAAGCTGTTCACCGGTTCCCTGGGGACCCTCGGCCTGATCGCCGAGGTCACCTTCCGCCTGCACCCGCGGACCCCCGACCGCGCCACCACGCGCCTGCGGCTGGAGCCGGACCGCCCCGAGCAGGCCGGCGCGGCGGTCAGCGCCATCCTCGGCTCGCAGCTGGTCCCGACCACCCTCGACCTGCACTGGCCGGACCCGGCCGGCCACGGCACCCTGCTGCTCAGCTTCGAGGGCACCGCCCCGGGTCCCGTCGACCAGGCCAAGGCGGCCGCCGCACTGCTGGGCCTCGGTGAGGGCGAAGGCCCCGGCGAACGCCCCGGCGAAGGCCCCGGGAAAAATGGCACACCGCCGCCAGAGGGGGGTCCCCCTGATTTCAATCTATCAGCGCGCGAACCGTGGCTGCCGAGGTTATCCACAGGCAAAGCTAGCGAAACGGGCGTACTGGTGAAAGCGGCATGCGCTCCCAGTGAGTTGCCCGGCGCGATCCGCGACCTGTGGGAGGCGGCGGGTACGCACGGGCTGCGTGCCGGCCTTGCCGGGCAGCCCGGCAGCGTGGTGCTGTACGCCACACTTGACGGCGGCGGCGCGGACGCCCTGGTCGGCGCGGTCGAGGAGGCCCGCAAGCGGCTGCTCGGGCGCGGCGGGTCGCTGGTCGTGCTCGGCGCGCCGCTGGAGGTGAAGCGGCGGCTCGACGTGTGGGGACCGGTCGGCGACGCGCTGCCGCTGATGCGGCGGGTCAAGGAGCGCTTCGACCCGAACGGCACCATGAGTCCCGGACGCTTCGTGGGAGGGATCTGACATGGCCGAACCCGCAGCCGGAACGGGCCCCGGACCCGCACCCGCGTTCGACCTGCACCATCCGCCGGACAAGGTACTGATCGACGATTGCGTCCACTGCGGGTTCTGCCTGCCGACCTGCCCGACCTACGTGCTGTGGGGCGAGGAGATGGACTCGCCGCGCGGGCGCATCTACCTGATGGACATCGGGCTCGAAGGCGAGCCCATGAACGACGAGATGGTCCGCCACTTCGACCAGTGTCTCGGCTGCATGGCCTGCGTCACCTCCTGCCCGTCGGGGGTCCAGTACGACAAGCTGATCGAGGCCACCCGGGCGCAGGTCGCGCGGCGCCACCCGCGGCCCTGGCGCGAGCGGGCCTTCCGGGGGCTGTTGTTCAAGCTGTTCCCCTACCCGCGGCGGCTCGCCGCGCTGCGCGGGCCGCTGCGCCTCTGGCAGCGTTCCGGGCTCGGCCGGCTGGCCGCCAGGGCGCGCGTGCTGCCAGACGGACTCGCGTCGATGGAGCGCCTCTTGCCGGACCTGCCGGAGGCCAGGGCGCCGCTCCCGGAGATCACTGCGGCGGTGGGGGAGCGCCGCCGCCGCGTCGGCATGCTCACCGGGTGCGTCCAGCGAGTCTTCTTCCCGCAGGTCAACGCCGCCACCGCGCGGGTGCTCGCCGCCGACGGCTGCGAGGTGGCCGCACCCTCAACCCAGGGCTGCTGCGGCGCGCTCAGCATGCACGCCGGCCGCGAGGCCGAGGCACAACGCTTCGCCAAGGCCCTGATCGCGGTCTTCGAGGGCGCCGGGGTCGACCAGGTGGTGGTGAACGTGGCCGGCTGCGGCTCCACCATGAAGGAGTACGGGCACCTGCTGCGCGACGACCCGGCATGGGCGGAGCGTGCCGCCGCCTTCTCGGCCAGGGTCCGCGACTTCTCCGAGCTGCTCTCGGAGCTCGGCCCGGCCGCCGAGCGCCACCCGCTGCCGCTCACGGTCGCCTGGCACGACGCCTGCCATCTGGCCCACGCCCAAGGCGTCCGCGCGCAGCCCCGCCAGGTCTTGCGGGCGATCCCCGGGCTGGAGGTGCGGGAACTGGCCGAAGCTGAGATCTGCTGCGGCTCAGCCGGCATCTACAACCTGGTCGAGCCCGATCCGGCCCGGGAGCTCGGCGTGCGCAAGGCCGCCAACGTGCGCGCCAGCGGCGCCGACCTGCTCGCCACCGCCAATCCCGGCTGCCTGCTGCAGATCCGCGCCAGCCTCGACGCACTGGACGCCAACGGCGCCGGCCTCCCCATGGCGCATCTCGCCGAGGTGGTCGACGCCTCGATTCGTGGCCTGCCGCCGGAGGCGCTCGGCCCGGCCTCGGCCCGGCCCTAGACCGAGGCGCTCTCGACCTCCCGTTCGGCGGGCTGCTTCGCGGTGACGCGGCGTTTCAGCAGCACCAGGAAGGTGAAGCTGTCCCAGCCGGGAGGGCCACCGCCGCGATCGTAGTGGGTGCGGGGCGACATCCCGACCGCCTCCCAACCCTCCCGGCCCAACTCGTTCAGTTCGGCGACGAAGGCGTTGGCGGCGCGTGCCTCGGATGGGTCGCCCCACTCCTGCTGGAACTCGCGGATCACGTACTCCCACACGGTGGATTTCCTCTCCTTGGGACCGGTGACCGAAAAGTCTACCTCGGTACGGCCCCAAGGAGAGCGGGGCGCTGGCGGGGCTCACGCCTCGCCAGCGCCGGTGCCGGTGTCGCTGTCGATACCGGCGTCGTCGCCGTCCTCGTCGCCGTCCTCGTCGCCGTCCTCGGCGAGGATCGCGTAGAGGCGGCGGCGGGTGTCGGCGAGGACCTCGATGGCCTTCGCCTGCTGGGCGTCGGTGCCGCTGCGGAAGATCTGCACGACGGCGTCGCGTACCTGGGCGGCGGCGATGCCGACGCGCATCACGGTCGGGCCTGCGCCCTCCGTGACCTCTTCCCACGGCTTCTGCGGGGTTGCCAGGCGGTCCGCCTCAGCCCTGCCGGTGTCGGTCAGGGTGAAGCGGCGCCGGCCCTCGGCCTCCTCACTGGAGATGAGGCCCTCGTCCTCCAGCATCTGGAGGGTGGGGTAGACCGAGCCTGGGCTGGGTCGCCACACGCCTCCGGTGCGGGCCTGGAGTTCCTGGATCATCTCGTAGCCGTGCATGGACCGTTCGGCCAGCAGCGCGAGGATCGCGGCGCGCACGTTGCCGCGCCGTGCCCCCCGCCCGCGGCCGTGCCGTCCGGGGAAGGGCCCGGGACCGGGACCGTGCCCGTGCCCGTGGTGGCCTGGGCCGCCGAACGGTGGGCCCCAGGGGCCGAACGCCGCTCGCGCGTCAGACCAGGCTTCCCGGAGGCCTCTGACTCGTGGATCTCGTGCATCTCGATGCATCTGTGATCACCTCACAATCGGTTCTCGTGAGGTAACGATATATCGAGATGCATCGCGATGCAACATAAATCTTTCAGCTGGCCGCTCGGGCCGCCTCTCGGGGGTGGAAGAAGAAGGCTGGAATGGTCACCAGCAGCAGGACCGGCAGGGCGACGTCGCCGATCAGGCTGCGCCACAGCACCGTCTGGTCGTGGCGGCCGAAGGTCAAGGTGTAGCCGAGGTTGGCGACCATCACCGCCCAGCAGGCCCACCAGGCCCAGCGTTCCCGGCGCCGGAACGGGACGGCGACGATCGCCAGGAACAACAGCCCGAAGGTCAGCTCGTGCAGGGCGTAGCCGCGCTCCAGCAGGGTGACGTAGCGGGCGGTCCCCGGGACGGACTGCCTGACGCTCGCGAAGCTGGTCCCGGCGACCTTGGTGAAGGTCGTCTGGTGGTCGGTGGGAAGGCCCTGGCGCGCGTCGCCGGCGAGGTCCGCGGCGGGCGCGATCAGAAAGAAGAGGCCAAGCAGCAAGAGCAGCACCCAGGCGATCGGCAGCACCCGGGACCTGGTCGGAGGCGGGGAGATGACGGACATCTAAATGCTTCCTGGGAGTGGTTGCATGTGCTGGCTGGTAGGGGGCATGGTCACCTCTCCGGAGGGC
>DASWDC010000155.1:0-6611 GCA_036395655.1 Actinomycetota bacterium
GCGTAGTTGAGGCCGGCGTGGTGCCACTCCTCGCTGATGGTGGAGGTGCCGTCGGAGCAGACCACCACCTCGTAGCCGGCGTCGGCGGCGTGGCGGGCGGTGTGCTCGATCGACATGTTGGTCCACGCGCCACAGATGATCAGCGTCTCAACGCCGAAGCCGCGCAGCAGCGCGTCGAGGCGGGTGTCGTAGAAGGCGTTCATGCGCAGCTTCTCGACGACGAAGTCGCCCTCCCGCGCCTCCAGGCCGTCGACCGGCGCTGCCCCCCAGCTGCCCCGCACCAGCCCGCCGGTGTCCTTGACGGCGCGGTACAGCGGCGCGTTCTGCTTCAGCCCGGCGGCACCCGGGTCCACGATGTACCAGACGTGGATCACCGGGGTGCCGACCCGGCGGCAGGCGTCGGCGAGGCCCTGGACGTTCCCGACCACGTTCTGGCTCCTGGCGTGCGCCGGGGAGCCGGAGTCGGCGAAGGCCCCGCGCTCATGGATGACGTCGTTCTGGAGGTCCTGGATGATCAGGGCGGCGCGCTTGGGGTCGATGGCGTCCGGCATTGGGGCTCCTCCTCGTGCTCGTCCGCAGGTCTCCGTGGGTCTCCGCAGGTCGTCGTGCCTTCGCCTCAGCCCATGAACGGTTCGTGCCTGCCGCGGGTCCTCGTCCGCACCCGGTACAGCGAGGTGGAGGCGCAGACGAACAGGTCGCTCCAGTCCGGGCCGCCCCAGTGGAGGTTGCCGACCACCTCGGGGATCTCGACCACGCCGAGATGCTCGCCCTCGGGGCTGAACACCCAGATCCCGCCGGGGCCGGTCACCCAGACGTCGCCGCGCTGGTCGCACTTCATCCCGTCGGCCAGGCCCTCCTCCAGGATCGCCTTGCCGATCCCCTCGGCGAAGACGCGGTCGTTCGACACCGACCCGTCGGTGGCGACGTCGAAGGCGCGGATGTGGGCGCGGTCGGAGTCGTTGACGTACAGCAGCGACTCGTCGGGCGAGAAGCAGAGCCCGTTCGGCTGCAGGAAGTCGCCCTTGACCAGCTCCGGCGCGCCGCCGCCCGGCGGGATGCGGTAGAAGCCCTGGAAGTCGAGGTCCTGCTCCCGCTCCAGCCCGAACACCGGCATGCGGCCATAGGTCGGGTCGCTGAACCAGATCGACCCGTCGGAGCGGACGCAGACGTCGTTGGGGCTGTTCAGCTCCTTGCCCTGGTAGTGCGACGCGAGCGTCTCGTGATCGCCGGCGACCGAGCCGCGCGGGAAGCGAGTCACGCTGGAGGTGACGTGCTCGCAGACCACCAGGCGCAGCTCCGCGTCGTAGGTCATGCCGTTGCCCTTGTTGGAGGGCCGCATCACCTCGCCGACGCCGTCTTGTTCGCTCCAGCGGCGGCGCACGTCGCCGGGCATGTCGCTGAAGTAGAGCACCTGCTCCTCGGGGTTCCAGATGGGCCCCTCGGTGAACAGGAACCCGGTGCCGAGCTGCTCCGCTTCGGCCCCGGGTTCGACCAGTTCGAGGAGTACGTCGCTCTTCACGGTGACCCCCATCGGCTCTCCTCTCGTTGACGACGCGTCCACCTCGACACGTCACAAGGACACAAATCCGACAGTGCTCACTACCCTGGTGGATCGGTTGTCGCTGGTCACCTGCTGTGAAATGCCCCACCGAGAGGGTCGCTCACGGCCCCGGACTAACTTGCTGCGAAGCAGACCTTTTGTCAATGAGACATCAATTCACGTATATGAACCAACGATTGACAAGGGCGCACCACCCTGCGACAACTCAGCGCATGACGACACTTCGGGACGTCCAGGTCGCGCTCCCCGCCTCTCCGGCTGAGGCGGTCGCGGCGTTCGGGGACGGGAGCGGCGTCACCGTGATCGCGGGCGGCACCATCGCCGTCCCGGAGCTCAACGCCGGGCGGCTGCGCCCGGCCCGGGCGATCCTGCTCGGCCGCGCCGGGATGGACGGCATCACCCGCACGGCCGGGGTCGTCCGTATCGGCGCCGCCTGCCCGCTCGCTGTCCTGGAGGCGGGGGTGCCCGACCCGCTCGCCGCCGCCGCCCGCGAGGTCGGCGACCAGGAGATCCGCGGGCAGGGCACCCTCGGCGGCAACCTCTGCGCGCCGCCCGCCGACGACGTCCAGCGCGGCGACCTGCGCGCCCCGCTGATCGCCCTGGCCGCCCAGATCCGCTCGGCCGGCGCGGGCGGCGAGCGGACCGGGCCGGTCGAGGACTTCCTCAGCTCCGCCTCCAGCCGAACCCGGCTGCTCCTGGAGGTCGAGTTCGAGGAGCCGCGCTGGGCCGGCTACGCCTCGCTGCACCGCGCCCACGCCCACCACTACACCGTCCTCGCCGTCTCCGCCGCCGAGACCTCGGCGGGACTCCGCATCGCCGTCACCGGCGCGGGCGGCGCCGGGGTGCGCCTCCGCGCCGCCGAGGCGAGCGGCGACCCCGACGACGCCGTCGGTGACGTCGAGTTCGCCGACGACGCCCTCGCCTCCGCCTGGTACCGCCGCCGGATGCTGCCGGTGCTGGTCGCCAGGGCGCTCGCCACCCGGACCCGGAGCAGCTGACTCTCAACCGACGGACCCGACGAAGGGGCGGCCGATGAAGCTCACCGTCAACGGCGTCGACCACGAGATCGCCTCGGCACCGCTCACCCCGCTGCTGCACGTCCTGCGGGACGAGCTGGACGTCACCAGCCCCAAAGCCGGCTGCCAGCAGGGAGGCTGCGGCACCTGCACCGTGCTGGTGGACGGCGAGCCGCGCCGCTCCTGCCTGCTCGCCGTCGCCATGGTGGAGGGCCACGAGGTGACCACGGTGGAGGGGCTCACGCCGGCCGGCGGGCTGTCGCCGCTGCAACGCGCCTTCCACGAGCTGGGCGGGGTGCAGTGCGGCTTCTGCACGCCGGGGATGATCGTCGCGGCCCACGCCCTCCTCGCGAACGCCGGCCGCGCGGTCGAGCGCGAGGAGGTCATCGAGGCGCTCGGCGGCCACTACTGCCGCTGCACCGGCTACGTGAAGATCGTCGAGGCGGTCCAGACTGCCTCCCGGAGCGACGGGGCCGCCGGCCAGCCGGCACTGCCGGCATCGGACACCGAGGAGGTGCGGGCATGAAGGCGGTCGGTGCGCGCCTGCCCCGCTACGACGGCCAGGGCCACGTCGCCGGCAAGACCCTCTACGTCGACGACGTCCGCGTCCCGGGGATGCTGTGGGCCAAGGCGCTGCGCGCACCCGTCCACCACGCCGCCGTCCGCCGCCTCGACACCAGCCGGGCCGAGCGCATGCCCGGCGTCGCTGCGGTCGTCACCCACGCCGACGTGCCGCTCAACGTCTACGGGCACCTGGAGGGCCTCGGCGTCCCCGCCGACGAGCCGCTGCTCGCCGCGGGCGAGGTCCGCTACCAGGGCCAGCCGATAGCCGTGGTCGCCGCGACCAGCGAGGAGGCCGCCCTGGAGGCGGTCGCCGCGATCGAGGTCGAGTACGAGGAGCGCCCGGCCCTCTTCGACATCCGCGAGGCCTTCGACCCCGACGCTCCCACGATCCACCCGTGGGGGCCGGTGTTCCCGCACTTCGGCCCGCACAACCGGCGCCGGGTCCGCAAAGGCGACGTGGAGGCCGCCTTCGACGCCGCCGACGTGATCGTGGAGGGCGTCTACCGGCCCCAGGCGATCGAGCACGTGCCGATGGAGACCCAGGTCGCCGCGGCGGTGCCGGAGCCGAGCGGGCGGCTGGTGATCTACAGCTGCACCCAGGCGATGTACTTCTCCATGGGCGTGGTCGCCGCCCACCTCAAGTTGCCGCTGAACAAGCTCAAGTTCGTCGGCGGCACCGTCGGCGGCGGCTTCGGCGGCAAGGTCGACACCGCCGCCGAGACGATCGCGGCGCTGCTGGCGCTGAAGTCCAGCCGCCCGGTGAAATGGCGCTGGACCCGCGAGGAGGAGTTCCTCTGCTCCTCCACCCGCGCGCCCTGGCACATGGAGCTGGCCGACGCGGTCACCGCCGACGGCTGGATCCTCGGCCGGAAGATGCTCACCCTGCACGACGCCGGCGCCTACACCCGCTTCTCCTCCTACGGCGTCACCAAGCACGCCTTCCACCACACCGGCGCCTACACCATCCCCAACCTGCACTTCGACGGGTTCGTGGTCTACACCAACCGGGTGCCGACCACGGCGATGCGCGGCTTCGGGGTCACCTCGGTGTCGTTCGCGGTCGAGCTGCAGCTGAGCCGGATCGCCAGCGTCCTCGGCATGGACCCGTGGGAGCTGCGCCTCAAGAACGCCAACCGCGTCGGCGACACCACCGCCAACTGGGTCGCCCTCAAAGACCCCTCGACGGTCCCGGTGGTGCAGGCCGCCGCCCAGCGGGTCGGCGTCGAGCTGGCCGAGCCGTTCCGCCGCATGACCGCCGGGCGCCGCGACGGCGAGCTGCTCCCGGAGCATCTCGTCGGCCAGCAGGGAGGTGGTGGCTGAGATGGCCAAGCACCGCGGCCGGGGGGTCGCGACCATCGAGTACCCCACCGGCATGAACCAGAACGGCGACCCGAGCCAGGCCTGGATCAAGGTCAAGCCCGACGGGCGCGTGGACGTCTTCACCGGCACCTCCGAGATCGGCGGCGGCGAGAAGACCGTCCAGGCCCAGATCGTCGCCGAGGCCCTCGGCGTCCCCTATGAGTGGGTGACGATCGACAACTCCAACACCGACTCCTCGCCGGTCTGCACCGGCACCTTCGCCTCCCGCGCCACCTTCATCGCCGGCAACGCCGTCCGCTTCGCCGCCGAGAAGGTCAGGGGCCGGATCCTCGACCTCGCCGGGGACCTGCTGGAGGTCGCCGCCGAGGACCTGGAGATTGTGGAGGGCGAGGTCCAGCTGAAGGGCGCGCCCGACCGCAGGATCTCGGTGCCCGAAGTCGCCGGCGCCGCCACCTACCAGTACGGCGAGCTGCTCAGCGCCTCCGGCACCCAGCTCAAGCCGTTCGCCCCGGTCGACGACGACACCGGCCGGGTCGAGCTGGAGCCCCACTCAGCGATCTCCTATGCCGCCTGCGTCGCCGACGTCGAGGTCGACGACGAGACCGGCGCGGTCACGGTGCTCCGCCTCGTCCAGGTCTACGACGTCGGCCGCGCCATCAACCCGATGCTGGTCGAAGGCCAGATCGAGGGCGGGGCGATGATGGGCCTCGGCCTCGGCCTGCTGGAACAGGCCTACCCCTACTACCCGTCGGTGGCGCACCGCGGCGGCCAGTTCGGCGGCTACCTCGCCCCCGCCATGGCCGACCTCCCCGAATTCGACGACGTCATCCTGGAGCACGCCTCCACGGACGGCCCCTTCGGCGCCAAGGCGATCGGCGAGATGGCCAACAACGCCCAGCCGCCGGCGATCATGGCCGCCATCCACGACGCCGTCGGCGTCTGGGTCACCGAGGCCCCCGCCACCCCCGAACGGGTCCTGCGCGCCCTCGACGCCCGCGCCGAACCCCGCCGCGACGGCAAACGGGTGATCTTCGACGAGGACGCCTCCGTGCGAACCGTCTCCAGCGACGGCGGGAGGGGGTTCCTCGCCGATGGCTCGTAGCCCCTTCCTCTCCTGGAACGGCGTCGACCCCTGGCAGATCTACCCCGGCGTCCACCTCCACGCCGCCGGCGGCGAACGGGTCCTCCTCTGCCGGGTGACCTACGCCCCGGGCACTGACGTCGCCCGCCACACCCACGAGGCCAGCGAGCAGCTGATGGTGATCACCGACGGCTCGGTGGAGGTGACCATCGGCACCGAGACCCGCAAGCTCGAAGCCGGCGACGCCTGCGTGATCACCCGGGGCATCGAACACGAACTCCACTCCGCCGAGGGCGCGACGTTCTTCGAGGCCCTCTCCCCCGTCCCCCTCGACCACGTCCCCGACCGCGACCGCGACCTGGTCCTCGGCGCCGACGGCGACACCCTCCACGTCGCGCGGTAGCCGGGCGCTTCCAGGCGTCAGCCGGGCCCTTCGCCTTGACGGCCCAGCATTGAGGCTAGATCACGTACGCACGCCACACTGGGCGCACGCGGTCCAGGGCGGCGTTCACCGTGCGGGCCTCGATATCGAGGTCGGCGACCAAGGCGGCGTAGTCCCTCTCCCAGGCCGCCGGAGGAGCGGGAAGGTCGTCAGGCATCTGGTGGGTGCCGCGGGCGCTGAACACTATTGCGAGGCGCTCACGTAGCCGTGCTGGATCGAGCATCTCGTTCTCGATGAGTAGCACGAGGTCGACCAGGTCCTTGACTCGAGTGTTTGGTCGCTCACCGTAGGTGCGCGTCAGGGCGTGGAACTTCTCCGCCGCATGTTGAGCGAGGTCGACCGCCTCGACAGTGACGGAAGGCGGGTAGCTGGCGAACGCCAGACTGGAGGCGAAAGTGAGCGGTTCAGTGCCGCCTCTGATCTCCTCGGCTCTCGCTACCACCTCCAAGCGGACCGCCACAAAGGTTCTCGCCGCGAGCCGGGCCTCGATCGGGAAACGCCAACCCGACCTGCCGGCACGATCGGCCTGTAGCGGTCTGGGCGGAGAGACGGCGAAAGCGAAAAAGTCCCCCTGAACGTCACTGCCGAGTGCGTCCATGAGTAGGGCGTGCACCTGCCGGCTATCGT
>DASWDC010000156.1:0-1934 GCA_036395655.1 Actinomycetota bacterium
CCAGACGGCCCCGGCGCCGACGGCGACCCCGGCGGGCCCGGAGCCGTCCGGGTCGACCGGGATCTCGGCGGCGACGGTGTTGGAGGCCGGGTTGATGCGCAGCAGCCGGCCGTCGGAGCTGGCGGCCCACAGCGATCCCGCGCCGAAGGCGACGCCCTTGGCGAACCCGCCGAGGTCCACCACCGCCACCACCGGCCCCTGCGGGCGCCCAGGCGTGGGCGTCGAGACCGGGGTGACGCTGGGGGCGGTGGTGGCGGAGGCGGCGGGCGTCCTGGTCGCGGTGGCGGACTGGGCCGGCTTCGCCTCCGCCCGAGCCCGCCCGGCGAAGCCGGTCGGGACGACCCAGACGCTGGCGATCAGGACCGCCAAGACCACCAGTGCGTCGAAGGCGTTGCGCGCCGGCCGCTCCTTCGGCATCCTCGCCTGTCCCTCCGCGCCCTACGCTCCGCTGGTCGACTCCGTGCTCCGGACGGTCACGAACGGTCACCCACCTGGCGGACCCGTGAGACGGCGAGGCCGTCGCCGACGGTGAGGATCACCGAGTCGAGCCGGTCGTCCTCGGAGATCCGGCGGCCGTAGAGCCGCAGGCCCTCGGTGTCCGGGTCGCTCGCGCGGGGGCTGGCGACCCGGCCGGACCAGAGCACGTTGTCGGCGATGATCACCCCGCCGGGCCGCACCAGCCGCAGCGCGTGCTCCAGGTACTGCGGGTACTCGCTCTTGAGCGCGTCGAGGAACGCCAGGTCGTAGCCGCCGTCGCTGAGGCGGGGGAGCACCTCCAGGGCGCGCCCGCCGATCGCGCGGACCCGGCCGGCGACCCCGGCCTCCTCGTAGCTGGACTTGGCGAGCCGCTGGTGCTCCGGGTCGGCCTCGATGGTGGTGAGCAGGCCCTTCCTGTTGAGGCCGCGGGCCAGCCAGATGCCCGAATAGCCGGCGCCCGAGCCGATCTCGACCGCCGCCTGGGCGCCGACCCAGCGCGCCGCGAACCGCAGGAACGCACCGATATCGGCAGAGACCGGCGGCATGCCGCCAGCGGCTGCCCGTTCGCGCGCGTGCCGCAGGGCGTCGTCCTCCGCCGCGGTCAGCTCACCCAGGTAGGCGGCGATGGCATCGGTCTGCACGACCACAGGCGACTCCCTTGCGTACGACAGCGCTCCCCACCCGCTTCAGCCTAGCGGCAACCGGCGCGCTGGAACATCGGCAGTGAGCAGGAGTGGCCGAAGGGATGGTCCGGGGCTTAGGCTGGGCATCAGTTTCGTTCGGGGGCCTCGTTAGGGAGGCGCTGTGTTCAACGTCGGCATCGGCGAGATCGCGGTGATCGTCGTCGTCTGCCTGTTGGTGTTCGGGCCCGACCGACTGCCGGAGATGGCGCGGCAGGTCGGGCGGTTCCTGGGGCAGCTGCGCCTCAACACTCAGGGCGCGCTCGATCAGCTCAAGTCTGAGGCCGAGCTGAAGGACGTCCCACTGCCGGACCTGCGGGTCGGGTCGCTGCGCTCGCAGGCGCGCGACTACCTCCACCAGCTGATGGACATCGAAGGCCAGATGGCCGACCTGGAGCGTGAGCGCGCGGAGCTCAAGCGCTCCCTTGAGGGCGAGATCGCCGAGGCCAAAGCCACCGCCAATGGCAATGGCAATGGCAATGGCAATGGCACGAGCGCCGCCACCTCGATCGCCGAGACCACGACCGGCAGCGAGGCCGAGCCCGGAAGCGGCCCGGACCCGATCTCCGACCCGCTCTCCGACCCGGAGCCGCCGGTCACCTGGGAAGCCGCGCCGGTCGACCCCGAAGCGACCTGACGCCGACCACAGCGTCGGCGACCGGCCCGGCGAGGGGGGCGGCTCCTCCTCGACGACGTGAGCAGCGGCTACGTGAGCAGCGGCAGGCGCCTGCCGGCCATGCTGCGCTGCGGCGGGAGCGCGGCGGCGATGCGGAGCAG
>DASWDC010000157.1:0-10569 GCA_036395655.1 Actinomycetota bacterium
GATTCAGCGTGATTGATATTGGAGCTTATCTCGCGACCTCGGCCGCGGCGGCGGCGTCGCTCGCGGTCCGGCCGGGCGCGGGCGCCATCGAGCAGGGCGCGCGCCTGGTGGCGACCTCCCTGGCCGGCGGCGGGCAGGTGCTGTTCTGCGGCAACGGCGGCAGCGCCGCCGACGCGCAGCACCTCTCCGCCGAGCTGATGGGGCGGCTGCTGCTGGAGCGGTCCGCCTACCGGTCGGTGGCGCTGACCACCGACACCTCGGCCCTGACGGCGATCGCCAACGACTACAGCTACGCCGAGGTGTTCGCCCGCCAGGTCCAGGGGCTCGGCCGGGCCGGCGACGTGCTGGTGGCGATCACCACCAGCGGCCGCTCCGAGAACGTGGTCCGCGCCGCCGCCGCCGCCAAGGACCGCGGCCTGGTGGTGGTCGCCTTCCTCGGTCCCGCCCGCTCGCCGCTGGACCAGACCGCCGACGTCGCCCTGCATGTCGACGGCGGCACCGCCGGCCTGATCCAGCAGGGCCACATCACCATCGGCCATGCCCTCTGCGGCTGGGTGGAGTCCTATCTCGCCCGCCGCCAGGCCCCCGGATCTCGTCATTAGGATGCGCCCCGCCGTGTTCCTCGACCGCGACGGCACCCTCGTCGAGGAGGTCTCCTACCTGCACGAGCCGGACAAGGTCGCCCTGGTGGACGGCGCGCTGCCGGCGCTGCGCCGCCTGGCGGACGCCAGGTTCGCACTGGTGGTGGTCTCCAACCAGGCGGGGGTGGC
This sequence comes from Actinomycetota bacterium, assembly GCA_036395655.1. GTDB lineage: Bacteria > Actinomycetota > CALGFH01 > CALGFH01 > CALGFH01 > DASWDC01. The sequence goes on from DASWDC010000157.1 coordinate 771, forward strand.
GCGCGGCTACTACCGGGAGCGGGACGTCGAGGCGGTCCACGGGCGGCTGCAGGCGCTGCTGGCCGCCGGCGGGGTCGCCCTCGACGGGATCTGGTACTGCCCGCACCACCCGGACGGGACGGTCGCGGGATACGCGCGGGCGTGCCGCTGCCGCAAGCCGGGGGCGGGCATGCTGGAGGCGGCGGCCGTGGCGCTCCGCCTCGACCTGGCCGCCTCCTGGCTGGTCGGCAACAACCCCAGCGACGTCGGCGCCGCCCGCGCCGCCGGGGTGGCGCCGCTGTACGTCACCACTGGCCGCGCCAGCGGCGAGACGCCCCCGCCGGGGGTGGCGGCGTTCCCGACGCTCGCCGCCGCCACCGCCGCGATCCTCAGCCAACGCGTGGGAGGCTCGGCGGGCGAGCGGGCAGCAGAATTGCGGCCAGGCCCACCGTGGCCGTGACACGGCAGGCCTGACCTGGTTGCCGGCTGGTCGTGGGTCAAACCACACGCCCATGGCCGACACTCCGACCAGCGTGCCTGGCCGTGCCTCTGTGCCCCCTGAACCCCCCACACCGGCCAGCTGCTGCCGCTGGCGTCCTTCCCATGAAGCTGGTGCGCTCCCCTCCACCGGGCAGCTTGAAAGGATGTCCGCAAGCTAACGTTTGCACTGAGCTTGCGTCGGTGTCGCAGATCACACTCTGACGGTGCTTTCCAGCACCGCGTGCCGGGCGACGTCAGCGGCGATTTAGCCGGATGCTCCCTTATTGTCAGGGTAATTCGACGCCGGCGCTCAGCTCAACACCAGCCGGCGTAGCGCCTCCGGGTCGAGCAGGCGGATCGCGCTGGTGTCGTAGGCGATCAGGCCGCGCTTGCGGAAGGAGGCCAGCCCGCGGGTGACGTTCTCGCGGCTCGCGCCGACCATCCCGGCCAGGTCACGGTGGGTGAGGCGCAGGGCGATCACCTGGCTGCCGTCGGCGGCCGTGTGGCCGTGGCGCTCGGCCAGGCCGAGCAGCGCCTTGGCGAGGCGGCCCTTGACGTCCAGGGAGAGCAGGTCGTCGATCAGCGCCTCCCGGTCGGCCAGGCGCGCGGCGACCAGGCGCAGCAGCGCCGCCGACGCGCTCGGGGTGGTGTCCAGGAACGCCCAGAACGCCTCCCGGCCGATCAGCCACGCCAGCGTCGGGGAGGTGGCCCGCGCCCCGGCGGTGCGCTTGCCGTCGCTCAGCAGCGCCAGCTCGCCGATCAGCTCGCCCGGGCCGATGATGCTGTGGACCTGCTCGGCGCCGCCCCGGGCGGGGGAGATGATCGCCACCTCACCGGCGGTGAGCACGTAGACGTGCGCGGCCGGCTCGCCCTGGCGCATCAGGAACGCGCCCGCCGGGTAGGCGACCGGCGAGGCCTGCTGGACCAGCCGCTGCAGCGCCGCCTCCTCGCCGCCGCCGAACAGCTCGCTCCGCCGTAGCACCTGCAGCAGCTGGGCGCTGTCCGGCGCCCGCCGCCGCGGCGTCACCGTGTCGCTCCAAGCTCTCGGACCAGGCGGCGGGCGCCGACGGCGCGTGCCAGGGCCAGCGCTTCGGCGGTGAGCGGGGCCGCCCGGCGGGCGTGCTGGTTCCCGGCGCGGTGCAGGGCGGCGACCAGGTCCACCAGCGTGCGCAGCCGCTCCAGCCGGTAGCCGGTGGGATTCAGGGTGGCGAGCGCCCGCTCCAGCAGCGCGACCGCCTCGGTGTGCCGCCCGGTCGCGGCCGCCAGGCGTGCCTCAGTGCGCTGCAGCCGCGCCCGCGACAGCACGTCGCCGGCCTGCAGGCAGTGCCAGGACCGCGCCACCGCCAGGGCAGCGCCCTCCAGGTCCGGCTGGTCGCCGGCCAGGCACGCCTCGGCGTAGTGCAGCTCGGCCTCAGGGTCGGCACTGCCGTCCGGCTTGGCGGTCAGGGCGATCGCCTCGGCGGCGAGGCGGCGGGCGGCGGCCGCGTCGCCGCGCCCAGCCGCGACCTGGACAAGGCCGAGGAGCGACCACAGCCGCTGCAGCGTCAGCCCGATGGTGCAGCGCTGCTGGTTGGCATGCTCATAGTGGCGCCGCGCCAGCTCCAGGTCGCCATGGAGCGCGGCGACCTCGCCGAGCGCGAAGCTCGCGCCCGCCTCGGCGTTGCGGCGCCCGCCGGCCCGCGCCGCCGCCGCCAGGCTGAGCGCCTCCTCCCGGATGGTGGCAAGCGGGGTGGCCAGCTGCAGCCGCACCGGCAGCAGCGTCGACTGCACCTCGATCGCCAGGTCAGGATGGCCGCCGTCGCGGGCGTGGGCATGCGCGTCCAGCAGCAGCCGCTCGGTCTCGCGCAGGTTGCCGGTGAGGTAGGGCTCCTGCGCCTTGGCGCGCAGCGCCCTGGCCAGCAGATCCGCCCGGCCGGTGGTGGTGGCGTCGGCCAGGGCCCGGTCGGCCGCCGCGGCGGAGCGGTCGAACTCGTTGAGGCGGCCGTAGAGGTTGCTCAGCTCCGTATACGCCACCGCCCGCGGCGCTGGCCGCTCCGCGGCTGCTGCGGCGCGCAGGTCGGCGATGGCGGCGGCGGGATCGCCGATCGCGGCGCGCAAGGCGCCGCGCCGTACCCACAGCTCGGCCAGCTCCTCCGGCGGTGTGCCCGCGACCCCGACCAGGGCGAGCGCCTCGTCGAGCATGTGCGCCGCCGACGCCAGCGCCTCCTGGTCGCGCAGCCGCTCGGCGGCGAGCCGGCAGGCACCCACCGCACGGGCCGCCAGCTGCTGGTCGCCCGCGGTCGGGGTGCGGATCTGGCCGGCGAGCCGCACGGCCGCCACCAGATGCGGCGCGATCAGCTCCGGCAGGACCAGCTCATGCGCCTGGTGGCCGCTGCGGGTCACGATGTGGTCGGCGAGGCGCCGGTGCAGCTCGGAACGGGTCGCCTTGGGCAGCAGCTCGTAGGCGACCTCCCGGAACAGAGTGTGCTGGAAGGTGAACGAGTTCGGCCGCCCGCTGACCCAGTCCGGGACCTGCTCGATCAGTCCGCTCTCCAACAGGACCGTGAGGTCGGCGTCCAGCCGGTCTCCCACCGCGTCCCCGCGCCCGTCGTGGTCGCTGCCCGCGCCGGTGCCTGGCAGCGACAGCGCGGCAAGGGACTCCTGGGTGAACCAGCGGCCGATCACCGCCGCGCGGCACAGGACCTGCTTGCAGGAGGGCGGCAGGCGGTCGAGGCGCGCGGCGATCAGCGCCCGCAGGGAATCGGGGATCGGCAGTCGCGCCTGGGCCACCTTGGCCTCGTCGGCCTCGCGCAGCGCCAGGCCGAGCTCCTTGACGAACAGCGGGTTGCCCTGGCTCGCTTCCTGGACCCGCGCGACCAGGCCGTCACTCAGCTCCACGTCGCCGCCGAGCACGCCGCGCAGCAGCGCCGCGGTGAAGCGCTCCGGCAGGCACTCCAGGTCGATGCGTCGGGCACCGGTGTGCTGCAGCCACGCCGGGTCCAGCGGCAGGTCCGGGCGGGTGGTGCCGACGAAGGCCAGCTCGCTGTGGGGCGGGCAGCCCCCGCTGACCAGGATGGTGGCGACGTCGAGCAGGTCGCGGCTGGCCCAGTGGAGATCCTCCATCACAATGACGGTCCGCTCGTGGGCGGCCATGCGGCACAGCACCCCGGCCAGCGCGGCGGCCAGCTCCCTGGCGCCGACCTGGCTCGGCGCGGTGGCGTGCTCGGCGGCCCGTTCGCGATGGCGTCCGCCACGGCGTCCGCTGGCCGACTCGAGCCCGATCAGCCGGCACACCGCCGCGGCGGTGGTGGCGGCCTCCGGGCCGGGGCCGGTCCAGCTCTCGGTGACAAGCGCGGTGATCGCCTCGGCCAAGGTGCCGCTGGGGTCAGTGGCCGGGACGCCCGCTGCGGCGGCGAGCACCTCGCGCACCGGCCAGAACGGCAGGCTCTGCCAGTCCGGCAGGCAGCGTCCCCACAACACCTGCACCTGGTCGCCCAGGCGGGCCGCGGTCGCCCGCACCAGCGTGGTCTTGCCGACCCCGGCCTCGCCGACCAGCAGCACCAGGCGGCTGAGCACAGCCGCCTGGTCGACCGCCTGGAGCAGCTTCGGCAGGTCCTCCTCGCGGTCGACCATCAGGCTCACCGGTTGTGACACGGTGGTCATGCCCGTCACCTCGACCACCTCGACCGGGCGCTGCTTGCCGCGCGCCACGATCCGCCGGGGCGGCCCGGCCACCACCAGGTCACGGGCCGCACGGGCGGTGCGGGTGGAGATCAGGATCTGACCTGGCTCGGCCGCCTGCTGGATGCGCGCGGCGGTATGCACCGCGTCCCCGGCGACCCGCAGGTCGCTGGCCCGCAGCACCGCCACCACCTCGCCGGTGGCCATGCCGATCCTGAGCCGGAGGCTCGGGCCGGTTCCGGCCGCCTGCGGCCGGGCGGGTTCCTCCAGTACCGCGCGCATCGCCAGCGCGGCCCGCACCGCCCGGGCGGCGTCGTCACCGTGGGCGACCGGAAAGCCGAACACCGCCAGGATCGCGTCGCCGATGTATTTCTCCAGGGTCCCGCCGCAGCGGCGAATCTCGGCCGCGAGGCGATGGAAGCTCTCGTCGAGCAGGCTGCGGGCCGCCTCCGGGTCCAGCGACTCGACCAGCGTGGTGGAACCGACCAGGTCGGCGAACAGCACGGTGACCACCCGCCGCTCCTCGCCACCCCGCAGTCGACCGCCGCAGGCGGGGCAGAACCGGGCCTCCGGCGGCGCCGCCGCCCAGCATGCGGGGCAGGCAACCGCATCGGCAGCCGTCCCGGTCCTGTTCGAGGCCGGACCGGGGAGCGTGGATGCGCCGCCTCGCTGTGCCAGCGGATCAGCGGGCATGGTTCCCGTTGGTGCTATTTCCAGGGACCGCGTTCGGGGGCCATCGAGGAGCCGGCCCCCTCGCCCTCCTCCTCGCCGTCACCGTCACCGTCGGCGGTGTCATCACCAGGCTCGGGTTGGGCGGGGTCGTCGGGGTCCAGGGTGTCAGGCTCGCTCTCCCACGGGCCGCGGAGGGACTCGGTCCCGGACGATCCTGGAGCCGCCTGGGGATCCTTGCCCTCGTCAGGGTCGATGGTGCTCACGGTTGCCTCCCGTCACTGTCGTGCCCACCCGTCATTGGCGTCAGTGTCGCTGCAAGCTGTGGAGCCATCTGCAACCTTCGAGCATGATCATGCCAGTCCGACCGCGATGCCGGGTGTCAGATTCAATTACGGTCAGGTGTCGAATCCTGACACCTTGATCATCCTGCCCGGGTCCGACCCCAGCGGTGGCCGCCACATGGCAGCCACTAAGATGTGGGGATTCACCGGACCGCTGGAGAGTGACGCGGATTCGTATCAAGGTCGTTTCCGACATCCACGGCGCCGCCGAAGCGCTCCGCCGCCAAGCCGCCGGCGCCGACGCGCTGCTGGTCTGCGGCGACCTCGTCAACCTGCTCGACTACCGCACCATGGACGGGATCGCGGTCGAGCTGTACGGCCGCGAGACCATCGCGCGCTTCGTCGAACTGCGCAACGCCGCACGGTTCGAGGAGGCCGGCGGAGTCCTGCGCACCGCGGTCGCCGGCCGCGAGGGCGAAGTGATCGCCCGGGTGCGCGCCGACATGCGGGCCCAGTATGAGGCGGTCTTCGCCGCCTTCCCTGAGCGGACCTACCTGACTCACGGCAACGTCGACAACGTCGACCTGTTCCAGGACCTGCTGCGCCCGGGCGTGCGCCATCTGGACGCCGAGGCGGTCGATGTCGACGGGATGCGTGTCGGCTTCATCGGCGGCGGCCTGCCGCGCGGCCGCACCCCGCACCTGTCGGAGGTGACCCACGAGCAGTTCAGCGCCAAGGTGGCCCGCCTGCCACGCGTCGACGTGCTCTGCGCGCACATGCCGCCCGCCATCGACGACCTGCGCTTCGACCTGGCCGCTGGCCGCTTCGAGCCTGGCAGCCAGGCGCTGCTCGACTACGTCGAGGAACACCAGCCCGACTACCTGTACTACGGCCATGTCCACCAGCCCCGCAAGAGCCGCCTGCGCGTCGGCCGCACCCGCTTGGTGAACGTCGGCTACTTCCGCGCCACCGGCCGCATGCTGGACCATCCCGCCGACTAGATTCGCCGGAATCCGACCGGGAATCCGACCGGGAACCGGTGTCCGAGGAGAGGAGCCGTGACCCCCATGGCCGAGCACGCCGAAGGCACCATCGAGGTCTACGGCACCCCCGCCGAGATCATGGGGGTGATCGCCGGCTTCGACGCCTACCCGGAGTGGGTCGGCAACATGGACGAGGCCGAGGTCCTGGAACGCGACCGCCAGGGCCGCGCCACCACGGTGGCCTTCAAGCTCCGGACCCCGGTGATGAACGCCGCCTACACCCTCGCCTACCGCTACGAGCCGGACGACCTCGGGGTGTCCTGGACCTACGTGGAGGGCAGCCTCCAGGATCTCTCCGGGCAGTACGCGCTGGAGCCGCTCGACGACGGCACCACCCGCGTCACCTACCGCCTCGAGGTCGACCTCGGCATGCCCCTGCCCGGCCTGCTCAAACGGCAGGCAGCCAAGCAGATCGTGCGCTCGGCGCTGGGCGACCTGAAGCAGCGCGTGGAGTCGGCGTAGGCTCAGGCGGAGAGACCATCACGGCACGACCGCTGGAGCGTTCGCTTGCGCATCTTGTTATTCACTGGCAAGGGGGGCGTCGGCAAGACCACGGTGGCGGCGGCGACCGCCGTGCGCGCCGCCGCGCTGGGGCACCGGACCCTGGTCATGTCGACCGATCCGGCGCACTCGCTGGCTGACTCGTTCGAGTTCGAGCTGGGGTCCAAGCCCCGCCAGGTGGCTGACAACCTGTGGGCGGAGCAGATCGACACCCAGGCGCGGCTGGAGGCCAACTGGCGCGAGATCCAGGACTACGTGATCACGCTGCTGAACTGGGGTGGGGTGGACGCGGTCGAGGCCGAGGAGCTGTCGGTGATCCCCGGGCTCGACGAGCTGTTCAGCCTCATCGACATCAGTCGCTACCAGCAGCAGGGCGCCTACGACCTGCTGGTGGTCGACTGCGCGCCGACGGCGGAGACGCTGCGGCTGCTGTCGCTGCCGGAGGCGCTGTCGTGGTACATCGACCGGCTGTTCCCGTCGTCGCGGCGGATCGCCAGTGTGGCCCGGCCGCTGCTCGGGCGGCTCGGAAGCCTGCCGCCGATCGCCTCCGACGCGGTCTTCGGCGCGGTCGAACGGCTCTACCGCAACCTGGAGCGGGTCCGCATGTTGCTGGCCGAGCCGGAGTCGTCGACCGTCCGGCTGGTGGTCAACGCGGAGAAGATGGTGGTCGCCGAGGCCCGGCGGACCTACACCTACCTGTCGCTGTTCGGCTACCGGGTCGACGCGGTGGTGGTGAACCGGTTGCTGCCCGACGACGTCACCGACCCGTACTTCCTGAAGTGGAAGGAGATCCAGGCGGTCCATTACCGCAGCATCACCGAGTCGTTCGCGCCGCTGCCGATCCTGCCCTGCCGGCTGTTCGACGACGAGATGGTCGGCCTGGACCGGCTCGGCGAGGTGGCCGGGGCGGTCTACGGCGAGCGCGACCCGGCCGCGGTGCTGGCGCACTCCCAGCCCATGCGGGTCAGCAAGACCAAGGGCGGCTACGCGCTGCTGCTCGACCTGCCGTTCGCCGAGCGTGCCGAGCTGGACGTGCTGCGCAAGGGCGAGGAACTGTACGTCAAGGTCGGTGCCTACAAGCGCAACGTGCTGCTGCCGCAGGCGCTGCAGCCGCTCGACGTGGTCTCGGCGACGTTGCGCGACAGCACCCTGGAGGTCCGCTTCGGGGCCGCTCCGTCCAGCCCGAGCCGGTAGAGTCCGCTCAGGACACCGACGGGCAACGCGACCAGGTCGCCGGGAGCGTGCGGGGCCGGGAGCATGAGGAGGACGGATGACGCAGGACGATGCCCCTGAAGGGTTGGCACCGGAGTGCCGGGTTTGCCCGCTCTGCATGGGGCTTGCGGTGCTCCGCCAGTCCCGGCCCGAGGCGCTGGAGCACCTGCTGAAGGCGGGCGCGGAGCTGCTGCTGGCGGTGCGGGCGCTGCTCGACGGCGCCGAAGGGCTGCGCGGGTCGGCCACTCTGCAGCGCATCGACATCGGCTGAGGCGGTGGGGTGGAGATGAGCCAGGACGAGGCTGCGGCCGACACATCGGGGGGCCCCGCGGCAGCCATGGGATCGGCCGTCGGTCCTTCCGGCCGCGGGACCGTGCCCCCCGAACCCCCCGTCCCGCCGGATCCGGAACGCCGGCAGGCCATCGGGATCGACATCGGCGGCACCAAGATCGCCGCCGGGGTGGTCGCCACAGGCGGGGAGATCATCGACCGGACGCTGGTCCCGACCCCGTCGGTGGAGGACCAGGAGCCAACCGTGGCGGCGATCCGCGAGGTGATCGACACCCTGCGGACCCGCCACCCGACCGCCGAGGCGATCGGGGTCGGCGCCGCCGGCCTGGTCGAGTGGCCCGGTGGGCGGATCATCTGGGCGCCCCACAACGCCTACCGGCAGCTGCCGCTGCGGCGGTTGCTCTACGAGGGGACCGGCCTTCCGACGGTGGTCGACAACGACGCCAACACCGCCGCCTGGGCGGAGGCCTGCTTTGGCGCGGGCGTGGGCGTCGGGCACGTCGTGCTGCTCACCGTCGGCACCGGGATCGGTGGCGGGCTGGTGCTCGGTGGGCAGCTCTACCGTGGCGCGACCGGGCTCGGCGCCGAGGTCGGCCACATGACCGTCGACCCGGACGGCGACCCGTGCGCCTGCGGCAACCTCGGCTGCCTGGAGGCGATGGCATCGGGGACCGCGCTCGGCCGCGCCGGGCGCAGGGCGGCCGCCGCCGACCCGGGCGGCCGGCTCGCCCAGCTCGCCGGCGCGCCGGACGCGGTCACCGGCGAGGTCGTGTTCCAGGCCGCGCAGGAGGGCGACCCGACCGCCCGGGAGCTGTTCGAGCAGCTCGGCTTCTGGCTCGGGGTCGGCATCGCCTCGCTGGTCAGCCTCTTCGACCCGGAGCTGGTGGTGATCGGCGGCGGGCTGGTGGCCACCGGCGATCTGCTGCTGGAGCCGGCACGGGCGGCGATGGAGCGCTACACCTTCGCCCGCCCGCACCGCGAGCTGCCGCCGGTGGTGCCCGCCCTGCTCGGCCACGAGGCTGGCCTGGTCGGCGCCGCCGCCCTGGCGCTGGGCACCCGTGCCTGACGGGGGCTTCGGGGGGCACAGTCCCGCGGCCGGAAGCACCGAAAGCGGTTTCCATGGCGGCCGTGGGGCCCCCCGATGGGTCAATCCCGCGCGCCGGCTTCGGATCGGTCTGACCCTGCCGCAGTTCCGGCGCGACGCCAGCTCGACGCTGGCCACCTTCGACGAGCTTTGGCGGCTCGGCTACGACGGCGCCTTCGTCTTCGACCACCTCTGGCCGCTGCTGCAGCCGACCCGGCCAGCGCTGGAGGGGTGGACCCTGCTCGCCACGCTTGCCGCTCGCCGCGGCGGCGGCGACGGGTTCCGCCTCGGGACGCTGGTGACGCGGGCGGGGCTGCGGGCGCCGAGCCTGCTCGCGCACATGGCGGCCACCGTGCGGTCGATCGCGGGTGCACCGCTGATCGCCGGGGTGGGTGCGGGGGATGCCGCCAGCCGCGCCGAGAATCTGGCCTTCGGGCTGCCGTACGAGGACGCGGCCGGCCGCCTCGCCAACGTCGAGGCGGCGGCTGTCGCCCTGGCCGGGACCGGGGCCGCTGAGGTGTGGATCGGCGGCCTCGGCGCGACGACTCGCGCGCTCGCCGGCAGGGTGGCGGACGCCTGGAACGCCTGGGGGGTGA
>DASWDC010000158.1:0-5163 GCA_036395655.1 Actinomycetota bacterium
CACCATCGGCTTGGTCGCCATCTCCGAGGCGCAACGCCGCCATGCCCCCGACCTGCCCTGGGAGGGGACGGTGCACAACGGCGTGGTGGTGGACGACTTCCCCTTCCGGGACCGTGCCGCCAAGGAGGACTGCGGCACCCCGGTGGTGGCGCTGCGCCGGGGCGCGGTGCCCGAGGTCGTCGCCGACGGGATCAGCGGCCTGCTGTGCGACCGGCCCGCCGAGCTGCCGGCGGCGATCGACCGGGCCGTCGCGCTCAACCCGGCCCGCTGCCGCCGTCACGCCCGCGAGCACTTCGACGTCGCCGTGATGGCCGCCGGCTACGAGCGCGTCTACCAGCGCATCCTCACGAGAGTCGCGGCGGCGCCAGCGTAGACTGGCTGGCGGGGACGACCCCAGCCCTGCCCGGTCGCGCAGCGAGGTGCACATGCCAGACGTCCTGAAACTCGTCTCCATGGTTGGCGGAAAAAGTGCCGACGACGGCGCCGCGACCACCTACCGGTCGACTGACCCGAGCCATCTGGCCGAGACCGTCGCCGAGGTGCGCCTCGCACCGGCCGACACCTTCCTGACCGCCTGCAAGGTCGCCGCCGCCGCCCAGGCCGCCTGGGCGGAGGTTCCAGCGCCGGTGCGGGGCCGGGCGATCGCCGCGGCCGGACGCCTGGTCGAGACGAACAAGCAGGCGCTCGCTCGCCTGGTGACCCGTGAGGTCGGCAAGCCCTATGCCGAGTCGCTCGGCGAGGTCCAGGAGATCGTCGATACCTGCGACTTCTTTCTCGGCGAGGGGCGGCGCCTGTACGGCCAGACGGTGCCGTCGGAGATGCCGGACAAGAGCCTGTTCACCTTCCGCAACCCGGTCGGCGTGGCCGCGATCATCACGGCCGGGAACTTCCCGGTGGCGGTGCCGGCGTGGTACCTGGTGCCGGCGCTGCTGTGCGGCAACGCGGTGGTGTGGAAGCCGGCGGAGTACGCCGCCGCCAGCGCGCAGGCGCTCTACGAGCTGTTCGCCCACGCCGGGCTGCCTGACGGCGTCCTCAATCTGGTCTTCGCCGACGGCGAGGCGACCTACCGGGGGCTGGAGCTGGCGCTGGAGGCGCGGGTCTGCCACAAGGTCGGCTTCACCGGCTCGACGGCGGTCGGGGCCCGGATCGGCGAGCTGTGCGGGCGCCATCTGCAGTCGCCCTGTCTGGAGCTGGGCGGCAAGAACCCGATGGTGATCATGCCGGACGCCGACCTCGACCTTGCCGCCGAGGGCGCGCTGTTCTCCGGCTTCGGCACCGCCGGGCAGCGCTGCACCTCGCTCGGCACCGCGATCGTGCACCAGTCGGTGCACGCCGGCTTCCTTGACCGGCTCGGCGGCGCGCTGGGCGCCGCCGCGATCGGCGACCCGATGCGCGAGGTGCTCTACGGGCCGATGCTCGATGAGAAGTTCGCCACCCGCTTCGAGGGCTGTCTCGACTGGATCGGCTCGGGCCAGCGCGTGCTCGGCTCGGCCGGGGTCGGGCGCGTCAGCGCCGCCAACCCGCGCCCGGGCTTCGTCGGCGACCCCGAGGCCGGGCTGTTCTATCACCCGACGGTGGTGGACGGCGTCGCCCCCGGCGACCGGCTGTTCCAGGAGGAGACCTTCGGGCCGATCGTGGGCGTGGCCACCTTCAGCCACCTCAGCGAGGCGATCGAGCTGGCCAACGCGCCCGGGTACGGCCTGTCGTCGTCGATCTACACGCGCGACCCGAAGGCGGCGCTCACCTTCCGGCGCGGCATCGGCGCCGGCATGGTGAGCGTCAACAACTCGACCTCCGGCGCAGAGGCGCACCTGCCGTTCGGCGGCAACGGCAAATCGGGCAACGGCAGCCGCCTGTCCGGCATGTGGGTGCTCGACCAGTTCACCCGCTGGCAGGCGATGAACTGGGACTACTCCGGCCGCCTCCAGAAGGCCCAGATGGACGTGGCCGAGATCGAGCCTGACCTGTCGTTCCGCCTGGCTGACTCCTGATCCTGATCCTGTGTGCCGCATCCTGATCCTGTGTGCCGCCTGCTGGACACGGATCCGGCTGGCGGTTCAGCCGAGCAGGGCGGCGGCGCGGTCGACCAGGGCGGGGACCAAGTGCCATTCGCCGGTGGCGAGGCTGCGGTAGCGCCGCCCGGCGATCTTGAGCAGAGACGCGGCGCGGCAGAGGTCGAGCCGTTCCGCTGCTGGCAGGGGACGCTGCGCGGCGTAGCCAGCGAGGACGGCGCCCTCGGCCTCGCCGACGACGGCGACGAGGTCCGGGCGCCGGATCGTCTTCCAGTCGAGGTAGGCGAGGAAGTTGCCGAGGTCGCGCGCTGGCTCGGCGCGGCAGGCGCCGTCCAGGTCGATCATCACCAGCGTGTCGGTGTCCGCCGTGCCGGCGTCGCCACCGGGCAGCAGGAACTGGTCGGTGCGGAAGGCGCCGTGGCCGGCGACGGGCTGCGGGGGTGGCGCGGCGCCAACATGCTGCTCCAGCGTGTCGAGGACCGCCTGGTAGCGTCGTGCCAGCGGCGGGTCGGCCTGGTACATGGGCGCGATGTAGGTGGCCAGCTCGTCGAGGTCGGCGGCGAGCGCCCGCTCCGGCGCGCCCGGCAGCGCGCAGCCCTGCAGGCCGGCAAGGTGGCGGCCGGCGGCACGCAGCCAGGCGGCACGCGTCGCGGCCGGGACGGCCGGGTCGAAGCCGGCGCGGTTCAGCTCCACCGCCCGGTCCACCGCCGGTTGCAGCAACAGGCCGAGGTCGGGGAGGTGCGCCACCACCGGCAGGGTCGGCGGCACCGCCTCGTCGGTGTGCCCGGCCACCGCCAAGGCGTCGAGCAGCGCCAGCTTGGCGCTCCAGCCGTCAGCGAGCAGCTTGCCGAACAGCAGCCGCGGGCCGTCGGCGTTGCGCAGCTCGTAGCGGATCACGCAGCGGTCGTTGGGCTTGTAGCGCACGGGGGTAGCGGCGCAGGCCTCGACCGGGCCGAGCGCCGCCGCGAGCCGGGCGGCCATGCGCCGGCCGTCGAGCGCCTCGGCGAGACCGGTGAGGCGGCGGTCCTCCTCCATGAAGCGGCGCTCGAGGCCCTGCGGGGTGGCGGTGACGACGCCGATGGTGCGGCGGCGGTGGTCCGCGGTGGCACCGATCAGCTCGACCTCGTAGGTGACCACGCAGCGCACGCCCGGCTGGTATTTGGTGTCCTGGCGGCGGAGCTGCCCCACCGCGCCACCGGCGGGCGCGAACAGGCGCGCGACCGTCCTCGGGTCGAAGGCCTGCGGCAGGCTCGGCAGGTCTGGGTCGAAGCCGAACACGGCGGCGTCGGCCACCCCTACTCCAGCTTCAGCGGCGCGAGCAGGTTGGCGGGCGGCGCCGGGGCGGCGGCGCCCTCCTCCAGCATCCCGGCGGCAGCCGCGGCCTCGGCGCAGTCGCCGCCGAGCAGCCCCAGCAGACTGCCGACCGCGACCCTGAGCCCGTCGCAGGCGGGCCGGCCCCGGACCGTTCCCTGGGCGAGGCTTGCCAGCAGCGCGGCGGCCAAGGTCTCGACGTCGAGGTCGTCGGGGTCGATGGCGCGGATCCAGCCGCGGCCCGCGAACAGGCCGGCCCGGGTGCGCTGCTCGGCGCTGGGGCCCCGCCGCGGGACCAGAATCGCGGGGGTGCGGGCGCACAGCACCTCGACAGTGGTCGAGTAGCCGGCCATGGCGGCGACCACGTCGGCGGCGCGGATGTGGCTCAGCGTGTCGCTCACCGAGACGTGCACGCGGGCGTCAGCGGCGCGGGCGCGGCGCTGCAGCTCGCGCCGCCGGCCGCTGGGCATGAACGGCCCGGCGACGAGCACCGCGGTGCAGGGCTGCCGCTCCCGCACCAGCGGCAGGGCGTCCAGCACGGCGCGCAGCAGCGGGTAGCCGTCGGCGCCGCCGCCCGCCATCGCCACGATCAGGGCACGGCCGCTGCCCTCGCCGGCGGCGTACCTGGTCCGCAGCCGCGCGGCCTCCAGCCCTTTGCTTGGCGAGGCGACGTAGCCGGTGTAGCGCACCCGGCTGGCCACCGACGGCGGCAGGCCGTACTGCGCGCCGAGGTCGAAGACGTCGCGCCGCCCATAGACCAGGACCTGGTCGTAGAAGCGGTCGATCGCCTCGTAGGCGCCCTCGCGGGCCCACACCTCGCGGGTGACCGGCGGCGCGTCGATGATGTCGCGCAGGCCCAGCACGATTCTGGTGCCGCTGTCGCGGCGCAGGGCCTCCAGGGTGGGCAGCAGCTCCCCCATGGCGCCGTGCGGCATGTGGTCGACCAGCAGCAGGTGCGGCCGGTAGGTGCGGGCCGTGGCGCACAGCAGCTCGCTGCGCATCGCGTGGACCTGCGGGAAGTCGAGCGGGAGCCCGACCGCCTGCCATTCGCCCGGCCCGATCTTCACGATCGAGGGGAGCTTGAGGTAGTCCTGGTTGGGTGCCGGCTCGAAGAAGGCGCCAAGCCGGGAGTCAATGGCGGTCAGTACCGCCGCGCTGCTGCACGCCTGGGTCAGGGCGGCCGCGATCAGGCTGGTGCGGCGCAGATGGCCGAGCCCGAAGCCGTCCTGGGAATACAGCATCACGCGCGGGGTCTCACCCTCGGTGCGCGGCTGGGTCACACGTCCCCCTCTCCATCCTGTTTCGACAGGTGGCGGAGCTGTCAGGGCCGACCGGCACGGCCGGCCTGGAGCTGGATACGGTCTCGCCGCTCGATCCGGTTCATTAGGTAGGTAGAGCCTCAGGAGGCGACGTAGATACGTGCCTTCATGAACGCGTGGATGGTGCAGTGGTAGGTGAGGCCGCTGCTGACGGTGATGCTGAAGGTGGCGCCGGGTTCCAGCACGCCCGAATCGAAGGCGCCGGAGTCGGCGGTGACCGTGTGGGGCGCCTGGTCGTCGTTGTGGAACACCACGGTCGTTCCCCGTTTGACGACCACGGTGCCCGGCTTGAAGGCGAGTCCGGCCATGGTGACGGCGCCGCCCGGGCCGCCAGCACCGCCGCCACCGGGGCGGTGCAGGGCGAGCTGGCGCTGCACGATCACCACCGGACCCGCGAGCGCGAACCCGAACAGCAGCGCGACCACCGCCAACCACCAGCGGCTGGGGCGGGGGCGGGGGCGGGGGCGGGGGCCGGGGCGCGCGGCTGGTGGCGGTTCCGCGACCGGCACGGGAGCGGGAAC
>DASWDC010000159.1:0-1538 GCA_036395655.1 Actinomycetota bacterium
CGGCGCGCGGGGTGTTGTCGGTGGCCAGCCAGCCACTGGTCATGGCCGACCGGCGCGGGCTGCTGGAACGGCTGCTGGTGGCGCTGTCGCGGCCCGGCGTCGACGGCGTGCTCGCGACCGCCGACGTGATCGACGACCTGCTGCTGCTCGGGGCGCTCGACGGCAAGCTCGCGATCGGCTCGATGAACCGGGGCGGCCTCTCCGGCGCCGTCTTCGAACTGGACGACCGCTTCACCGGCTACTCGGTGGCAGGGCTGCAGGCGGCGGGGCTGGACGGCGGCAAGATGCTGCTGCGGCTCCAGGACGACGACCCGGGGACCAGCGAGACCCTGGAGGGCTGCGCGATGGCGGTGGAGGGGCTGGCCGCCGCCGGCCTGATGACGATGGTCGAGCCGCTCGCCGCCCGGCGAGGCGAGGACGGCAGGGTGCACCTCGACCCGGACCTGGAGCGGATGACGCGGGCGATCTCGATCGCGTCCGCCCTCGGGTCGAGCTCGGCGCGTACCTGGCTCAAGGTGCCGGCGGTCCCCGACATGGCCCGGGTGATGGCCGCCTCGACCCTGCCGGCGCTGGTGCTCGGCGGCGACCCCAGCGCTGGCGCCGACCAGGTGCGGGCGTCGTGGCGCGAGGCGCTGGCGCTGCCGACCGTCCGGGGTGTCGCGGCGGGCCGCGCCCTGCTCTACCCCACCGACGGCGACGTCGCGGCGGCGGTCGACGCGGCGGTCGGCCTGCTCGCCGAAGCCAAGGCCGGCGCCGAGACGGACGCCAGGGTCAAGGCGGACGGCCAGGCCGGCGCCAAGGGCGCGTAGCCGCGGACGCGGTTCCCCGAGCCGCTTGCCCCGAGTTGCCGCGAATGCGTTGACAGACCCCTCTTGAATCAACGAAATTATATAATCGCTTATATAGAATCGTTTGGTTGAGAGGTGCGCCATGCTGAGGGATCGCCGCTCACGCCTGCTCGCCGCAACCGTCCCGCTGATCGCCCTGGCCATCCTGGCGATCGTCGCCAGCTCCGGCTTCTCGACGAGAGGTCCGGCGGCGCCCAGCGCCAAAGCCGCCAACGCCCGGATCATCCCCCTCGGCCACAACAACCTCGGCGGTGCCCAGGGTGGCGGCAAAGGTGGCGAGGGCATCGCCCTGCTGGTGTCCGGCGGCCGCCGCTACCTGTTCACAGCGGCCGAGTCGGGACCGAACTGCTTCAGCGTGGTCGACGTCACCGACCCCGGCAGGCTGGTCCTCGTGCGCCAGATCGACGTGCCGGCCGCGGTGGTGCGCTGCAACTCGCTCGATCTCTCCGGCCACACCCTCGCCGTTGCCTACCAGACGACCCTGGTGGGCCAGCAGCCGGCCGGCCTGCAGCTCTGGGACGTCAACGACCCCGCCAACCCAGTGAAGGCCGGGTTCCTGGACACCTCCGGGCCGCACTCCCGCGGGGTCCACCACGTCTGGTTCGTCGACGGCCACTTCGCCTACATCGCCACCGGGGCCGCCGACTTCACCCCCACCAACCCCAACGACGACCAGTTCCTGATGATCGT
>DASWDC010000160.1:0-2619 GCA_036395655.1 Actinomycetota bacterium
CCGCCGTCCCGGCTGCGCCTCGCCGACCTGCCCGCGACCGCGACCGTCGGGCTGCGCGCCAGACGGTTGCGGGCCGCCCTGTCGGCGCTCGGGATCGCCATCGGCATCGCCGCCATCGTCGGCGTGCTCGGCATCACTCGCTCCAGCCAGTCCGACCTGCTGGCCCAGCTCGACCAGCTCGGCACCAACCTGCTCACCGTGGTCAACGGCCACAGCGTCAACGGTGAAGAGGTCGAGCTGCCAGCGAGCGCGAGCAGGATGATCGGCCGGGTCGACGGGGTCGAGCACGTCGCCCCGACCGCGGAGCTCAGCAGCCAGAACGTCTTCCGCAGCGACAAGATCCCCGCGTTCCAGACCAGCGGACTGGCCGTGCGGGCCTGCGACGCCTCGCTGCTCGGCACACTCGACGCCCACCTCCACGACGGCACCTTCCTCACCCGGGCCAGCGCCCGCTTCCCGGCCGTCGTGCTCGGCCATGACGCCGCCACCGCCCTCGGCATCGACCACGTCGACCTCGCCCATCCGACCCGCATCTGGATCGGGCGCCACTGGTTCGCCGTGGTCGGGATCCTCGACCCGATCCAGTTCGCCCCCGAGGTCGACAGCTCCGCCCTGGTCGGCTTCCCGGTGGCGCAGCGCCTGCTCGGCTACGACGGCCATCCCAGCCGCATCTACGTGCGCACGGTCACCGACCAGACCAGCGCTGTTGCCGCGCTGCTCGCGCCGACCGCCAGCCCTGACCAACCCAGCGACGTCGACGTCAGCCGTCCCTCCGACGCGCTCACCGCCCGCCTCGCGGTCGCCAGCGCCTCCACCACGCTGTTCCTCGGCCTCGGCGCGGTGGCGCTGCTGGTCGGCGGGATCGGCATCGCCAACGTGATGGTGATCGGCGTGCTGGAACGGCGCGGCGAGATCGGCCTGCGCCGCGCCCTCGGCGCGACCCGCGGGCACGTCGCCGCGCAGTTCCTGGTTGAGTCGCTGCTGCTGTCGGCGCTTGGCGGCGCGCTCGGCGTGCTGCTCGGCAGCGGCCTCACCATCGGCCTGGCCACCCAGCGACACTGGACGGTGTTGATCCCACCGGCCACGGTCGCCGCCGGGCTCGGCACGGCGCTGGCGATCGGTGCGGTCGCCGGCCTCTACCCAGCGTCGCGGGCGGCCCGGCTCTCCCCCACCGACGCGCTGCGGACGGTATAGCTGGTGGCGCTATGTCAGCTTGCCGGCACGGCGGCGACGCACCTCGAACAGGGCGAGGGCCCCGGCGACGGAGGCGTTGAGGCTCTCCACGTGCCCGGCCATGGGGATGCGGACCAGCACGTCGCAGGCTTCGCGGACGAGGCGGTGCAGGCCCGCGCCCTCGCCGCCGACCACGACGCAGACGGGCTCGTCGGCCAGGTCGATCTCGAACAGGCTGGCGTCGGACTCGGCGTCCAGGCCGATGCACCACAGGCCGGCCTCGCGCAGGTGTTCCAGCGCGCGGGCGAGGTTGACGGCCTCGGCGACCGGGACGTGCTGCAGGGCGCCGGCGGAGGCCTTGACCGCGACCGCCGACAGCGGCGCGCTGCGGTGCCGGGGGACCACCACGCCGTGACAGCCGGCAGCGCCGGCGCTGCGCACCAGCGCGCCGAGGTTGCGGGGGTCCTCCACGCCATCGAGCGCCAGGAAGAAGGGCGGCTCCGGCGTCGAGAGCGGCAGCGCCAGCAGCTCGTCGATGCCGATCGGCTCGATCGCGGCGACTACCGCGAGGACGCCCTGGTTGGCGCCGGTGCTCGCGGCGGCGTCGAGCATCGAGCGCGGGACACTCTCGACCCGCACCCCCCGCTCCCGCGCCAGTGCCAGCAGGTCGGCGAGGGGGCCGTGCTCCCCCGCGCCGGCTGCCACGAGCACCCGGTCGACCGGCCGGCCAGAACGCAGCGCCTCCAGCACCGGCCGCCGGCCCTCGATCAGGTCCTGACCGGGTCCGGGCCGCAACGCCGCCCTGGCCGCCTCGACCATCGCGGCCCGCCGTGCCTGCTTGGCCGCCTGCGCCCCGCCGCTGCCGCTGTCGGCTTTGGCCGTGGCGGCGCCGGACTTCGCCTTGGCCTTGCCGGCGGCGCGGCGCTTCTCAGCCGGCGCCTGCGGCCGCCGCGGCGGTTCGACGCCGGACCTGGAGCTGGAGCGCGCGCCGGACCTGGAGGCGGCGGCCCCGTCGCGGTCGCCGCCTCCAGCACCCGGCCGTCCTAGTTGGCGAGGTGCCATCGGGAGCCTCCCGGGCGGTCCTCGACCCGGATGCCGGCGCTGGCGAGCCGCTCGCGGATGAGGTCGGAGGTGGCGAAGTCCCGGGCGGCGCGGGCCTGGTCGCGCAGCTCCAGCACCAGGTCGAGCACGGCCGGGAAGGCGCTGGCGTCGGGCAGGTCGAGCAGCGGCGTGAAGCCGAGGCGTGCCGCCAGCCCGGTGAAGGTTCCCAGCCGCCCGCGCAGCGCCGCGACTGCGCCGGCGTCGCCGCGCTCAGCCTTGGCGATCAGCGGGTTGGCGTCGGCGACCAGCTCGAACAGGACCGCCAGCGCGGCTGGCACGTTGAGGTCGTCGTCGAGTGCGGCGTTGAAGCGCCCGGCCCAGCCCCCCGCCCCCGGGCCGCCCGCG
>DASWDC010000161.1:0-4526 GCA_036395655.1 Actinomycetota bacterium
GGCGAGGTAGGCGAGCGGCAGGGCGCCGACCAGGAGGGTCCACTGGTTCACCTCAGCGGCGAGCAGCGTGCCGACGCCCTTGGCCCCGTTGCCACGCAGCGCGAACACGGTCGCCACGATCAGCTCAGGCGCCTCGGACGCCAGCGGCGCGAGCCACTGGACCAGCAGGAACTCGTCGATGCCGAAGGCGCGACCGGTGCCGATCAGGCCCTCCGCGAACGGCTTGGCTGCCGCGAGCACCACCAGCGCGGCAACGCAGAACAGCGCGATCACCGCCGCCCGGCGCCGCGCCCGCGGCAGCGCCGCCAGCCTGGCCGACACGCCGACCAGGTCGGGCTCCTCATGCTCCGCCTGGCCGGTGCGCCACATGTAGAGCCCGAACAGCCCGATCAGCACCACCGCGTCGTACCAGGCGAGCTTGTGGGTGAGGGGGATCACCACCGCGTACAGCGACGCCAGCCCG
This sequence comes from Actinomycetota bacterium, assembly GCA_036395655.1. Lineage (GTDB taxonomy): Bacteria > Actinomycetota > CALGFH01 > CALGFH01 > CALGFH01 > DASWDC01. The sequence continues at coordinate 464 of DASWDC010000161.1, forward strand.
AGGAAGCCCAGCTCGATCCGGTTCTCGGGCCAGAGGCGCACGCAGGTCGCCGGCGCCTTCGGGCCGGCGGAGCGGCGCTGCGGTCCGCGCCCGGCGCGGAGCCTGGCGGCGATGATGTAGACGAGTGCGACCAGCGACCAGCCGAAGCCGATCAGCAGCCGGTTGCTGCCGGTCATGTTGGCGGCGGCGTAGGCCGCGTAGCTCTTCCGGGACCCGGCGGTGAAGGCGAAGTACAGGTCGACGGCGAACTCGGGCAGCACCGCGATCAGCGCCAGCAGAGCGATCGCCAGGCTGCCGGAGATGTCGACCTCCGACGCCTCGGCCGCCCAGGCCAGCAGGAACGCCGCCGCGACCACCGCCGCCCCGAAGACCAGCAGGGCGAGCTCGTCGGCGAGCTGGACGCCGAGCAACCGGAGCACGATGGCGGGGACGGCCACGACTGCCGCCACCCCGATCTTCCCTCGCCAAGGCACCGCCCAACGCTATCCCGCCGGACAAGTGATCGCCAGCACCCGCCTCGCGGCTTCCCGAAGGCTGTGGATAACCCCGACGCCCCCCAGGCCAAATCGGATAGCGTTGAAACAGGGGGACCCCCCTCGCGCGGGTTTTGGCGTGCGCGCTGAGCCGCGGGCTCTGTGGACAACCTCTGTCGCACCCGCTCCATTCTGGTTACCCTGGGGTAAACCAGGGGTGCAAAGGAGTGCCAGATGAGCGTCATCCAGATCCCCGATGAACTGCTCGCGCTGCGGGAGGCGATCCGCACCTTCGTCCAGCGGGAGATCGCCCCCAAAGAAGCCTTGTACGCGCAGGAGATCACCGAAACCGGCACCTTCAGCGCCCTCGAACAGGAGAAGAAGGCGCTGCGCAAGCGCTCGGCGGCAGAGGGGTACTACACCCTGTTCCTGCCGGAGTCTGTCGGCGGCGGGGGAGTCGGCTACCTCGGGATGGTGCTCTGCGTCGAGGAGACGATGCGCCACGGCCTGCTGCTCGCCATGCCCGGCGGGATCCTGCCGAGTGTGGAGGGTCCCACCCATATCCTCCTGGACGGCACCAAGGAGCAGCAGGAGCGCTACCTGTTCCCGACCATGCGGGCCGAGCGCGAGGCGTGCTTCGCGCTCACCGAGCCGGACGCCGGCTCGGACGCGACCCGGATCCGCACCCGCGCCGAGCGCGTCGACGGCGGCTGGGTGATCAACGGGCGCAAGCACTTCATCACCCACGGTGCCGAGGCGGACTACGCGATCCTGTTCGCCGTCACCACCCCCGGCCTGGGTGCCAAGGGCGGCATCTCCTGCTTCCTGGTCGACAAGGACACCCCCGGCTTCGAGGTGGGCCGCCGCCAGCGGACCATGTACGACAACAACCAGGCCGAGCTGGTCTTCACCGATTGCAGGGTCGGCGAGGACGCCCTGCTCGGCCGCGAGGGCTACGGGTTCTACTCGGCGATGCGCTGGATCAACGGCGGCCGGGTCTCGATCGCGGCGATGGCCATCGGCGTCGCCCAGTACCTGTACGAGCGCATGCTCGAGTACGCCAAGGTCCGTGAGGCGTTCGGCCGCAAGATCGGCGCCAACCAGTACGTCCAGGGGATGATCGTGGACTCCCTCGCCGAGCTGGAGCAGGGCCGCCTGCTGGTCTACCGCCAGGCTGACGCGATCGACAGCGGCGCCGGCGGCCGCACCGAGGCCGCCCTCGCCAAGTACGTCGCCACCGAGATGGTCGGCCGCGTCGCCGACCGCGCAATCCAGGTGTTCGGCGGCAACGGGTATATGACGGAAATGGGGATCGAGCGATACGCGCGCTTCGTCCGTGCTATGCGCCTTTATGAGGGCACCAGCGAGATCCTCAAGACCAACATCGCTCGCGGGATCGGGTTAGCATGACGCAATGAGCGGCAGGGGGAGCGCTGCAAGGCGGCGCACGATGCGGGTGGTGCGCTGATGCGATCCGCACGGATGCGAGCCAACGTGGTGCTGGCCGCCGCGATTTGGACAATCTATGTGTGGGTCACCAGAACCTGGAACATCATCAGCGACCCCGACCCGGCGCACGGTTTCGCCTTCAAGGCCGTCCACGTGCTGCTCGCGCTGATCTCGATCGCGTTCGCGGTCGCGCTGGGCGTCATCGGGTTGCAGTTGCGCCGTGAGGCGGGTGGGCGCGCGACCAGATAACGCACAGGCAGCGCAGCGGTCGCATGCAGTCATCGTCGAGAATCACCAGGCAGACAGGCGTGGAGGGGGGTGTCTGGCGTGTTCGTGCAGATCCTGCAGGGAAAGGTGGCGGACGCTGGTGGGGTGCGCAGCGAGCTGGACCGCTGGTGGCGGGAGCTTGGTCCGGCCGCGCCGGGTTGGCGGCGGCTCACCGCCGGGCTGAGCGACGACGGGGAGCTGCTGGCGCTGCTCCGCTTCGACTCGCGCGAGTCGTACCGCCGCTACCGCGCCCGCCCCGAGCAGAAGGCCTGGCTGGGCGGCCTCGAGTTCTGCCTGGCCGCGCCGGTCACGATCATCGAGTGCTCGGCGGGGTATCTGCTGGAGGCCGGCGACAGCGAGGCGGCCGGGTTCATCCAGGTCGTCCAGGGCCGCACGACCGACCCGGCGCGCTTCGCCGCCACCCGCCCGGAGGCGGAGTGGACCCTGCGCCGCCACGCCCCGCACGTCCTCGGGGTGGTGTTCCTGGAGCACGGCGGCAGCGACGGCTATTTCACCGAGGTCACCTACTGCACCAGCGAGCGCGAGACGCGCGCGGCCGAGCGCCAGATGCCGGTCGAGATGGCCGTGCTGCTCGGCACCCGGCGCAGCTTCGTCGAGGACTTCCGCCTGATCGAGTGCCGCGAGCTGGGCATCTGCGGCCCAAGCGCGAGCGCGATCCAGCGGAGCGCGGCTGCCACGGCCGCCCCCATCCCTGCCTAGGCACAGGTGCGGAGGGGAGCGGCCCGGCGGGCCGCTCAGGCGAGGGCTCAGGCTGGCTGATCGCTGTCCAGCAGCGCAAGTGCGGCAGCCTGGGCCCGTGCCATGACCTCCTTGAGCGGCTGGCCGGTCAAGGAGGCGAGCCGGGCGCAGTCGGCGTACTCCGGAGCGACGTTGACGACTCGGTCGCCGTCCAGCCCGAGCTTGACCCGGACCCGCACTGGGGCCCCGTCGGCGCTGGGACCAGGCAGTTCGACCGTGACCGTGCGCCGCTCCAGCATCCACTTGCGCACTGGCAGGCCCCGCATCCCCAGGGTCGAGGTCTCGCGCCAGACCACCTGGCGAAGCGCCGCCTCCTGGCCGGGCACGCACAGCACCGACAGAGTGATCCCCGGCCGGCCCTTCTTCATGTGAACTGGAGTGATCCACGCGTCCGCGGCACCGGCCTCCAGCAGCCGCTCCAGCACCCACGGGGTCAGCTCCGGCGTCATGTCGTCGATGTTGGCCTCCAGGACCAGGGCGCTGCCCCCGAGGGCGCCGTCCCCGCCAGCGCCCGGGGCGGCGGCGCCCTCCACCTGAATGCGCTCCCCGAGTAGCACCCGCAGCAGGTTGGGCAGCTCGCGCAGGCGCCGCCCACCCGCCCCGTAGCCGACCGCCGCCACCTTGAGCGGCGGCAGCGCCGCGAACCGTGCCGCATTCGCCGCCAGGATCGCCGCGCCGGTCGGGGTGGTCAACTCCACCTCCACGCCGCCGCCGTAGATGGGCACGCCCCGCAGCAGCTCGACCACGGCGGGCGGCGGCACCGGCAGCACGCTTGATGCATCGGGGGACCCCGCGCTCTCACTGCCGTGCCCGCCACCGGGCGTGCGGCCCGTACCGACCGCCACCGGCGAGGCCCAGACTTCGGTCACGCCGAGATCGTCGAGCAACAGCGCGGCACCCACCACGTCGGCCACCGCGTCGACCGCGCCGACCTCGTGAAACTGGACCCGCTCTGGCGGCATCCGGTGGACGCGCCCCTCGGCCTCCGCGAGCCTGGTGAAGGTGGAGAGGGCGCGGGCCCGCACCGGTTCTGGCAGGTCGGCGCCCTCCAGGACCGCACGCAGCGCGGCCCAGTCACGCACCACCGACGGCCCGGGGGCGCGCACCACCACCCG
>DASWDC010000162.1:0-4333 GCA_036395655.1 Actinomycetota bacterium
GCGGCGGACCTGCCGCAGGCGGCGCCAGCCGGCGGCGAAGTCGGCGCGCAGGGCGAGCACGTCGCCGCCGGCGAACTGGTCGAGCAGGTCGCGCTGGACGGCCGGGCGCAGCAGCCGCTGGAACTCATGCTGGCCGTGCACCTCCACCAGCGGGCGGACCACCTCGGCGACCGCGGCGACGGTGGCCATGCGGCCCTGCAGCTGCGCGCGGCTGCGCCCTTCGGCGAGCACCTGCCTGGCCACCACCACCTCCCCTTCCTCGTCGTCGGCGCCGCTGGCCCGCAGCGCCTCGATCGCGTCGCGTTCGCCGTCCAGGCTGAGCCGCCCCTCGACCAGCGCGGCGGCCTGGCCGGCGCGCACCGCCCCGGCGTCGGCGCGTTCGCCGAGCAGCAGCGACAGCGCGCCCACCACCATGGTCTTGCCAGCGCCGGTCTCGCCGGTGAGGACGTTCAGCCCGGGGGCGACCTCAAGCCTGGCGTCATCAATCACGCCGAGGTCGCGGATCCGCAGCTCTCCCAACATCACCGCCGATTCTAGCCGCCTCCTGGGGCAGTCTTCCGCAGTTGTCCCCAGGCGGACGTCAGCGGAGCGCCGCCAGGTGGCCGGCGGCGCTTCGCTGGGCAGCTCAGGATAGAGAGGACGAATTGGCTCAGACGGGCTGTTCGGACTTCACTTCGGGCGCCTCGTCGAAATCGCCCATGGCGGCGAAGAAGTCGTGGGTATCGCGAAGGGGCAGCTCCTGCAGGAACAGGCTCAGCACGAAGGCGGCGGCGGCGAACGGGATCGCCCAGGCGAACACGCTGTCCACGGCGTGGGTCACGGCGGCGATGAGCGCCTGGTGGGCGGCGGGCGGGAGCTGGCGGAGCTGCGCCGGGGCGCCGTGGAGGGTGGCGGCCAGGCCACTGGCGGTGGTGGTGGGCAGGTGGCGGGCCAGCTCGGCGCCGAGCCGGGCAGAGAAGACCGCGCCGAACAGGGCGACGCCGAAGGTGCCGCCAAGCTCGCGGAAGAACTGCGCCAGGGAGGTCACCAGGCCAAGGTCGCGGACCTGGACGGCGTTCTGGCCGGCGAGGATGAGCACCTGCATGAGCAGGCCGACGCCGGCGCCGAGCAGCAGCATCTCGGCGACCACCACGCCACGCGGGGTGCTGGCGTGGAGCAGCGACAGCAGCCAGAACGCGACCGTCATGAGGGCGGTGCCGATCACCGGGAAGGGCTTGTAGCGCCCGTAGCGGGTGACCAGCCGGCCGCTGGTGATGCTGGCGGCGAGCACCCCGGCCATCAGCGGGGCCAGCAGCAGGCCCGAGCTGGTGGCGCTGGCACCCTTGGCGACCTGCAGGAACAGCGGCAGGAACAGGAGCGAGCCGAACAGCACCAGCCCGGCGATCAACCCGACGACGCTGGTGACCGCGATCACAGGGTTGGCGAACAGGTCCAGGGGCAGCAGCGGGCTGCCGCCGCGCCGCCCGATGCGACGCTCGACCAGGATGAAGGCGCCGAGTGCCAGCGTGGTCGCGGCGGACAGGCCGCGGATCAGCGGCGAGCCCCAGGGGCGCTCGGTGCCGCCCCAGCTCGCCACCAGCACCGCGCCACTGACTGCGGCGACCAGCAGGGCCGCGCCGCGGTAGTCCATCCGGCGGCCGCTGTGGGGCTTCGGCGGCAGGTGCAGGACCGCGCCGATGACCACGAACGCGGCGACGCCGAGGGGGAGGTTGACGTAGAAGATCCAGCGCCAGGTGAGGTGGTCGACGAAGAAGCCGCCGAGCAGCGGGCCGGCGACCGTCGCCAGCGCCAGCATGCCGCCGAGGTAGCCGACGTAGCGGCCCCGCTGCCGGGGCGGGACCATGTCGGCGACGACCGCGGTGGTGAGCGCCATCAGCCCGCCGCCGCCGATGCCCTGCAGGGCGCGGAAGGCGATCAGCTGGTCGAGCGAGCGGGCGGCCCCGGCCAGCACCGAGCCGGTCAGGAAGATGACCAGCGCGGTCTGGAAGGTGCGCTTGCGGTCGTGCAGGTCGCTGAGCTTGCCGAACAGGACCGCGGCGGCGGTCGAGGTGACCAGGTAGGCGGTCGAGACCCAGGCGAGGTGGCTGAGGCCGTGGAAGCCGCCGAGGCTGCCGACGATCGTCGGCAGGGCGGTGGAGACGATCGTCTGGTCGAGCGCGGCGACCAGCATGGCGAGCATCAGGCCGATATAGACAACCTGGATCTGGCGGTGGGTGAGGGCGGGGGTGGCAGTGGGGGCGGAGGTGGTCATGCTGGCGTGCCTCCCTGGTCCTGGTGCTGCTGCGGCGATGGGTCCGGGTCCTGAGCCTGGGATTGGGGCTGCGGCTCGGGCTGGGCGTGGGCGAGGTCGTGGGCGAGGCGGCCGGGCTGGCCGGTGAGGGTGCGCAGCGCGCTGAGGAAAGCCTCGTCGCGGGCGGGGTCGCCGACCTCCAGCCAGGCGATCACCGCCTCGATCGACAGCCGGAAGGAGACGCGGGCCGCCCAGTGGAGCGCCGCTGGGTCGCGGATCTCCTCGGCGAGGCGGCGCTCGCCGGTGCGGATCGCCTCGTCGGCGAAGCGGTCGGCGTAGGCGGCGAACTCCGGCTCCCGCGCGGCCTGCTGGAACACCAGCTTGAAGCCGTCGGGCTGCTCGCGGGCGAGGCGGAGCAGCGCGACCAGTCCCTGGTCGGAGGCGCCCTTCTGCGGGTCGCCGGCGACGAGCTGGTTGAGGCGGCGCTCCGCCGACTCGAGAATCGCCTCGTAGAGCCGGCGCTTGCCCTCGAAGTCGCGGTAGATCATCAGCTTGCTGATGCCGGCCTCGGCGGCGATCTCGTCCATCGAGGTGGCCGCGTAGCCGCTGCGGGCGAAGGCCCGCGCGGCCGCGCCAAGGATCTGCTGGACCCGCTCGGCCCGGGGAAGGCGTGTCCGGCTGGTTCGGCTGCCGCTTTCGCTCACGCATGCCTCCTATACTCTTGAGTATGAACTGAAGAATACATACTCAAAAGTATAGTTGCAAGAGTTTAGTTATGGATCGTCGCTGCCCGTCTCCCCGGCGTCGGCCAGCCGGAACTTGGAGCGCACCAGCCCGAAGAAGTGCGGCTGCTCCACACGGACCAGCAGGGCCTGGTAGGGGCCGCGGCGGACTTCCACGACGGTGCCGGGGGCCAGCTCGCGGACGGCGCGGCCGTCGATGTTCTCGACCACGCTCGGCCCGTCGGCGAGGACCTCGAGCTGGACCTCCTCGTCGGGGTGCAGCACCAGCGAGCGGTTGAACACCATGTGGGGCGCCACCGGGGTCAGCAGCAGCGCGTCAAGCCGAGGCGAGACGATCGGCCCGCCGGCCGAGAAGCTGTAGGCGGTCGATCCGGTGGGCGAGGCGACGATGATCCCGTCGGCGGCGTAGCGGGCGAACAGCTTCCCGCCGAGCCGCACCGCCACCCCGGCGAGCCGCTCCCTGGCCGCCTTCTCCAGCACCACGTCGTTGACGGCCACGTCAGTGGCCACGCAGGTCCCCTCCACCAGCACCCGCACGGCCAGGGTGGTGCGCCGCTCGACCTGGTAGCTGCCCTCCCAGACCGCGTCGAGCGCGGGAGGCAGCCCGTCGGCCTCCACCTCGGTGAGGAACCCGAGCCGGCCGAGATTCACCCCCAGCACCGGCACCTCCGCCTTCAGCGCCAACCCGACCGCGCGCAGCAGGGTGCCGTCGCCGCCAAGCGCGACCACCAGGTCAAGCCCCTCGGGGAATTCCTCCGGCGGCCGGCATGGGACCTCCAGCTCCTCGCCGAGGCAGCCCCGCTCCTCCGCCAGGGTGCGCAGCTCAACCCTGTGCTCGGCCGACCACGCCACCAGCTGCTTGCCGAGCGCGAGCGCCGACGGCCGCCCGGTATGGACCACCACGCCGATCCGCTGCGGCCGTCCCGGCCCCGCCGCCACCGAGGTCATTCGGCACGCTCCGGGATCGTCGTCCACCGCAGCGGTGCGCTCACCGTGGCGCTCACCGTGGCTGCTCCGCTGCCAGCGCGGCCGCCAGTGCGGCCTCGTCCAGGGGCTCCGCGCCGGCCCGCAGGTGCAGGAAGAACTCCACGTTGCCGGCCGGGCCGGGCAGCGGCGAGGCGCAGACTCCGGCGACGCCCAGCCCGAGCGCCGCGGCCCGTTCGGCGACCGAACGCACCGCCGCTGCCCGCACCGCGGGGTCGCGCACCACCCCGCCCTTGCCGACCGCCTCCCGCCCGGCCTCGAACTGTGGCTTGACCAGCAGCACCAGGCCGCCGTCCCCGGACGGTCCCAGCAGGGCGGCCAAGGTCGGCAGCACCAGCCGCAGCGAGATGAACGACAGGTCCGCCGCCACCACCCC
>DASWDC010000163.1:0-7758 GCA_036395655.1 Actinomycetota bacterium
CCCCTGGAGGACGTGCCCGGCGCCGCCGAGATGATGGCCCAGATGCCGCCCGACCTGCCGATGTTCAAGGCCGCCCCGCCCGCCCTGTTCCCCGACGCCCAGCTCGGCAACCGCGCCGACATCCTCGCCGCCGACATCCCCGCGGGCGGCAAGGTCTCCGCCCGGGCGATCGCGCGCATGTACGCCGCGCTGCTCGGCGAGGTCGACGGGGTCCGGCTGCTGCCGCCGGAGCGGCTGCGCGAGGCGACCGCCGTGTCGTCCAGCGGCGTCGACCAGGTCTTCGGCATGCCGACCACCTGGGCGCTCGGCTACTCCGTCGGCGGCCTCGGCGCCGGCGCCCAGGACAACCCGACGGTGTTCGGCGTCGGCGGTGTCGGCGGCAGCTTCGCCTTCGGCGACACCGCCAGCGGCATCGCCTTCGCCGTCACCAAGAACCGCCTCACCCCCGACTTCACCGCCGCGACCCAGCTCAGCCAACTCGTCACCAGCGCACTCTGAACTGCCGCCGGACGGCGGCCAGTCAGGCGCAGCGACTCGGCAGCGGCAGCAGGCGCGAAAGGTCGTTCGGGCCGAGGGCGTGGGTGATCGCCGCTCGCCCGAGTGCCTGCTCCGCTCGCTGCCGGCGCCGCCGCAGACTATGGGCGCCGAGACCGGCGCGCGCACCCAGCTCCTCGCACGGCGCGTCGCCGATGCGGGTCTGCCCGATCAGCCTGCCCTGCGCGGGCGTGAGGTAGCCGTTGCGCACCGCCCAGGCCAGCAGCGCCAGCAGCTCCTCCGCCGGGGTCGCCGCAACCGGCGGCGCCTCCGGCAGCGAGCCTTCGCCGTGCGCGGCCAGCGCCTCCAGCGACACCGGCACCAGGATCGGCCCTGCGGCGGTGGTCTCGCCAGGTTTGCGCCCAGCACCTCCGGCGCGGCGCAGCAGCCGCTGGTGGGTGTCGGCCAGGAGATTCGCGGCGATGCGGGCGGGCCGACGCTCGATCGGATAGCGTCGGATCTGCTCGTAGAGGGTGGCGGTCACAGCGGCGGCCCGCTCCTGCGCGTCCCCAAGCCAGCTCAAGCGGCGGGCAAGCGCTTTCGCGCCCGGCAGCAACATCTGCAGCACCGTCCGGGCGGCGAGCGGGTCATGCCCGCCAGGGCCACTGGTGCCACCGGCGAGCCACACCAAAGCGGCAAGAACCTGGTCGCTCCGGGCGGGGTCGTCACGGCGTTCGGTGAAGGCGAGCAGATCCCCGAGCGTGGGCTGGAGGATCTCAGCGAGCCGCAGCGCGGACTGGTGGTGCCAGTGCGTTGGAACGACGGTCGTGGCCAGGGCGGCCCATTCAGCGTCCAGCAGCGCGAACACCGTGGGGGCGGAGGAGACCATGGGCTGGGTCCTTTCGGGCGGGGGCGGTCACCCGCACCGTCGCCCACGCCCCTTTCCGCGGATCCGACAGCCCGCCTGTCAGCCAGGACCTTTCCTTCGCCTCAGGTGAGATGATTGCCCTGACCACACTCGACACTCCCCAGGGGTGGACTGCGAGCCGGAGCCGCGTGAACCACCCAGGCCCGGACGGGGTCCCGTTCACGCGACCTGTAGTCCGTAGCAGTGAACGGGACCCCATCCGGGCCAACAGCGCCGCAGCGCAGTCTCGCACCCGGGGTATCCCTAGCTCCTGGAGGGAGCCATGTCCGAGACGTCAGTGCTCTCCGCGCTTGTCTCCGCGTTGCGGGGCGGTTCGGTTGCGGTGGTCGACCTCACCTCGCCGTTGTCGGCGTCCACGCCGGCGATCCAGCTGCCGCCGGAGTTCGGGCAGACGGCGACCTTCGCGCTGGAGGAGATCAGCCGTTACGACGACCGCGGCCCGGCGTGGTACTGGAACAACTTCCGCAGCGGCGAGCACACCGGGACCCACTTCGACGCGCCGAACCACTGGGTCACCGGCAAGGACCTCGCCGACGTCGCCTCGGTTCCGGCCAGCCGGCTGGTCGCCCCGGCGGCGGTGCTCGACTTCTCCGCCGAGGCCGCCAAGAACCCCGACTTCCTGGTCGAGATCGACCACGTCAAGGCCTGGGAGGCCGAGCACGGCCCGCTGCCCGACGGCGGCTGGCTGCTGCTGCGCACCGGCTGGGATGCCCGGTCAAACTCGCAGCAGGCGTTCCTCAACGCCGACGAGCGCGGCCCCCACACCCCCGGCCTGTCGCCGGAGTGCGCCAGGTGGGTCGCCCAGGACGCCCCCGTGATCGGCCTCGGCGTCGAGACGGTCGGCACCGACGCCGGCGCCGCGCACTCGTTCGACCCGGCCTTCCCCTGCCACTCCTACCTCATGGGCAGCGACAAGTACGGGCTCACCCAGCTCCGCAACCTCGACCGGCTGCCACCTACCGGCGCGGTGGTGGTCGCGGGGCCGCTGCCGATCGTCACCGGCTCGGGCGCGCCCGCGCGGGTGCTGGCCCTGGTCGAGCGCTGAGCACGATGAAGGTCGCCGACGCCGTCGGCCGAGCGCTGGCGGCGGCAGGGGTCGGCCAGGTCTTCGGCGTGGTCGGCTCCGGCAACTTCCACCTGACCAACGCCATGATCGCGGGCGGCTCCCGGTTCGTCGCCGCCCGCCACGAGGGCGGCGCCGCCACCATGGCCGACGCCTACGCCCGCATGAGCGGCACGGTGGCGGCGCTGAGCGTGCATCAGGGCTGCGGGCTCACCAACGCGATGACCGGCATCGCGGAGGCCGCGAAGAGCCGCACGCCGCTGCTGGTGGTCGCCGCCGAGGTGACCGAGCCGCGCTCGAACTTCTACGTCGACCAGGAGGCCCTCGCCCGCGCGGTGGGCGCCGTCCCCGTCCGGGTCAGCACCCCCGAGACCGCGCTGGGGGAGGCCCGCGCGGCGGTCGCGACCGCCCTGCGGGAGCGGCGCACCGTGCTGCTCAACCTGCCGCTGCGGCTCCAGACCCTCGACGCGCCCGGAGCGGAGGCTGCCTTGGCGGAGGTCACGCCGCCGGAGCCGCCAGCGCCGGTCGAGCCGAGCGAGGCCGACGTGGCGGCGCTCACCGCGGTGCTCGACCAGGCCCGGCGGCCGGTCTTCGTCGCCGGACGGGGCGCGCGCGGGCCCGCCGCCCGCGCGGCGCTTGAGGCGCTCGCCGAGCGGACCGGCGCGCTGCTGGCGACCTCGGCGGTCGCCCGCGGCCTGTTCCACGGCAACCCGTGGTCGCTGGACGTCTCCGGCGGGTTCGCGTCGCCGCTGGCGGCCGAGCTGATCCGCGGCGCCGACCTGATCATCGGCTGGGGCTGCGCCCTCAACATGTGGACGATGCGGCACGGCCGGCTGATCGCCCCGGACGCCACCGTCGTCCAGGTCGACGACGACCCCTCGGCCCTCGGCGCGCACCGCGAGATCCACCTCGGCGTCACCGGCGACGTGGCCGTGACGGCCCAGCGGGTGCTGGAGATGGAGGCCGCCGGCGCCGAGCCGCGGCCAGGCTGCCGGTCGGCCGCGCTCGAAGCCGAGATCGCCGCGCGGGTGCGCTGGCGTGACGTCCCCTACGACGACGCCAGCACCGGCGAGCGGATCGATCCGCGCACGCTGAGCATCGCCCTGGACGACCTCCTCCCCGCCGAGCGGGTGGTCGCGATCGACTCCGGCAACTTCATGGGCTACCCGGGCATGTACCTGTCGGTGCCGGACGAGCAGGGCTTCTGCTTCACCCAGGCGTTCCAGTCGATCGGCCTGGGCCTGGCGACGGCGATCGGCGCGGCACTCGCGCAGCCGGATCGCCTGCCGGTCGCGGCGCTCGGCGACGGGGGCGCCCTGATGAGCGTCGCGGACCTCGACACCGTCCGCCGCCTCGCTCTCCCGATGGTGGTCGTGGTCTACAACGACGACGCCTACGGCGCGGAGGTCCACCACTTCGGCCCTGGCGGCCACCCTCTCGACACCGTGGTGTTCCCCCCGACCGACATCGCCGCCGTCGCCCGCGGCTACGGCTTCGAGGCGGTGACCGTCCGCCGGCCCGGCGACCTGAAGGCGGTCGCGTCCTGGGTGGCGGGGGAGCGATCGGCGCCGCTCCTGATCGACGCCAAGGTCACCAGCGACCGCGGCTCCTGGTGGCTCGAGGAGGCGTTCCGGGGTCACTGAGCGGCGTGCGGTGTGCTCTGCCGGAATCTGGGGAACTGGAACTTCGGCGCCGCAGCAACGATGATGCTGTGCGACGGTCCCGGTCCCCGTCTCCGCTGGTCGTATCGATTGGTTGGAGGAGAGGCCCATGCTGGAGCGCTTCACCTGGTTCAAACAGTCGGCCTACCGGTGGGATGGCGACGGCCTGACGCTCTACATCGACCCATGGGAGGCCGAGGGCCCGCCCGCCGACGTGATCCTGATCACCCACGCCCACCCTGACCACTACCAGCCGGACGAGATCGAACGGCTCCGCAAGGACGGCACCCGGATCGTCGCCCCCCACGACATCGCCCGCGAGCTGAGCGGCGACGTCACCGCGGTCGCGCCGGGCGACTCGGTCGAGGTCGCCGGCATCAAGCTCCAGGCGGTCCCGGCCTACAACACCGCCGAAGAGCGCCTCGAGATGCACCCGAAGGCCAACAACTGGGTCGGCTACCTGCTGACCCTCGGCGGGCATGACTACTACCACGCCGGCGACACCGACCACCTCCCCGAGCTGGAGTCGGTCCGGACCAACGTGGCCTTCCTGCCGATCGGCGGCTTCTACTGCATGGACCCGGACGAGGCCGCCGGCCTGGCCCGCGCCATGGCCCCCGACCTGGCCGTGCCGATGCACTACGGCTTTGTGGAGGGCGTGGGCACGCCCGCCTTCGCCGACCGGTTCGCCCGCGCGGCCGCGCCCGTGCCGGTGCGGACCCTGGAGCCTCTGCGGCCCTTCGAGCAGAAGTAGCCGCCGCAGCCCGAGGGTCCAGGATTGAAGGCCGATGAGTCAATTGCGTTCCCCAGCGCGTCGCCGCATTCCGCTTTGGATCTGCCTGCCCAGCATCCTGCTGGCTGTGGCGGTCCCGGTGGTCCTGGTCAAAGTGGCGCTGCCAGCACACGCTCCCAACCCTGGCCCCGGCCCTGGCGGCGGCGGCCAGGCGAGCGACCACCACAGCTTCCAGGTCGTGGGTCGGCTGCGCGGCCTCGCCGACCTGGTTGCCGGCGACGGCACCTACCCGGTGCCGCTGCCCGACGGTCAGACCGCCTGGCTGTTTGGCGACTGTCGATTTCGGACCGCTGGCGGCGTCGCCGGCGTCCGCAACGCGATCCTGCTGCAGGACGCGCAGCGACGGTTCCGCATGGTCACCGGCCACACCGGCGCCGACCCGACCGACCTGATCCCAAGGTTACGGCCCAACACCTGGCTGTGGCCCTCCAGCGGCTTCGTCGAGCACGGCCACCTGATGGTGTTCGCCGAGGAGTTCAAAGGGACGCTGCAGCCAAACGGCAAGGTCGGCTTTGTGGCGACCAACCACCGCTACCTGGTGGGTCTGGCGCTGCCGAGCCTCCATCCGCTGCCGGGGCCGCCGCACGAGGTCTATGGCGGCCCGATCGCCTGGGGCCACACCGTGCTCGTCAACGGTTCGGACGTCTACGTCTACGGCAACCTCCAGCAGGACCACGGCTGGACCAACCTCACCTACCTGGCCCGCTTCCCCCTTGGCGCGTCAACCAGCTATTGGCGGTTCTGGGACGGCCGCGACTTCGTCCCGTATCCGGCAGCCGCCGCGCCGCTTCGTGGCAGTGACGGCGCCCGGCTGACCACCAAGCTCACCAGCATCATCCCCAACCCCGACCCGCAGGCCAGGGCGGCCGGCGTGGGTTTTGCCGCGCTGACCATGCAGCCGTTCGGCGCCACCTTCGACCTCCGCACCGCCACGCGGCCGCAGGGTCCATGGGGCGCCAGCCGCGTCCTCTACAAGATCCCCGACCCGAAGAAGTTGGCCTACCTGCCCCGCGCCCGCCCCGACCCCGACGGCACGCTCCAGCTCGCCTACTCGGTCTGGGCCAGCCCGCCCCGCTTCCTCGTCATCAGGTAGTCCGCATCAGGTAGTCCGCCCCAGCGGGACAGCGACCGCACGGCGACTCCGATCCGGGAGGCATGCCCTCGCGCTTGCTAGTCTTTGATGCCGACCCCGCAGAGGTGCATGTCGGAGCCGCGGCCCTCCCCAGGCTGCGCGGGAGGCGCGCCTTGGAGCACGGGCACGGGTTCGCCCTCGCGGTCGTGGTCGCCAGCGACACGGAGCGGGTTGTTCAGCTCGGGACGCCACTGCGCGGGGAACACCAGCCCAGGCTCGACCAGGGTGAAGCCGTCGAAGAACCGCATGATGTCGGCTCGGCTGCGGCAGATGAGCGGGGTGCTCCAGTGCAGGTCCTGGGTGAGCTGGAAGAGCTGCTGGGCGGCCTGCGGCCGGGTCTCGTCGGTCAGGTGGCTGATGGCCAGCGCGCTGCCGGGTACCACCGCGTCGCGGAACGCCCGCACGACCGCCCAGGGGTCTTCCTCGTCCCACAGGCAGTGCAGCATGCAGACAAACAGGATCCCGACCGGCTCGCCGAAGTCGAGCAGCTCGCGGACCCGCTGGTTGCCGAGCACCTGCTGCGGCTCTCGCAGGTCCGCGTTGAGGGTGACCACGTTGGGGCCGGCCATCAGCGCCGCCGAATGGGTCGACACCACCGGATCCAAGTCGACGTAGACCACTCGCGCGGCCGGGTCGGTGCGGTGGGCGATCTGGTGGGTGTTGGCCATGTTCGGGAAGCCGGAGCCGAGGTCGAGGAATTGGCGGATACCCTGCCCCAGCATGGCGTCCACCATCCGCTGGAGCAGGTGGCGGCCTTCCTGGGCGGCGTCCTCGCCGGTTGGCGCGCCGATGTCTTGCATCATCGCACTGGCCGTCTCCGACGCCTCCCGGTCGATCCGGAAGTTGTCCTTGCCGCCCAGCTGGTAGTTCCAGATGCGGGCGCCGTTGGGATAGGCAGCGTCGATCGGGTGGCCGGGTCCGTTGCCGGAGTCCAGATCGGAGCGTGCGGGTGGTTGGGCTGGCATCGGCGGGTTCCTCCACGCTGTGTTCAAGACGTGAAGATACTAGCCGTGATTGGGGGCAAATGGGAGTGACGCCTCCGTTCAGCGACCGAGCGCGGGGTCACGGCGAGGCGGCAAGCCCATCTTCTGGAAGGTGCGGTCAGCCGGCGGGCAGGACAGCGATCGCGTCGATGGAAATGAGCAGGTTACGCGGCAGGTTCACGTTGGCCGGTGCCGAACGAGCCGGCGGCGGGTCAGGCAGGTGACGTGCATAGACGGCATTGATCGATGCGAAGTGGTCGACGTTCGCATAGAAGACGGTGGTCTTGACCACGGTCGCCAGCGACGCACCAGCGGCGGTGAGGATCGCGTCAAGGTTCCGCAGCGCCTGCTCGGTCTGTTCCTCGATACCGTCCGGCGGGACGCCGGTGGCGGGGTCGATGCCTGCTGTGCCCGAGCAGAATACGAACCCGTTGGCGACGATTGCCTGGCTGTAGGGCCCGATCGCGGGCGGTGCGCTGTCGGCTGAGATTGCCTGCCGAATCATCGCTGAACCTCACGTCATCTCGGCGGTTTTATCGGCGTGCCTCGAACACGATGTTGAAGGGTGTCTCGGCGACTCGCCGGAAGTTGCCGAATCCGGCGTCGGTGACGATCCGGCGGATCGGCTCCTCGCCGGCTCGGCGCGCAGCGCGGCGACCGCGAGCTGGAACGCTCCCGGGGCGAAGACCGGGCCGTCTGGATTGGTCAGTGCGAAGGCCTGCTC
>DASWDC010000164.1:0-2544 GCA_036395655.1 Actinomycetota bacterium
TGCTGCACGCTTTCCAGCCAGCGGACCGCCCGGACAATCGCCGGATGGAACGGCTTCATCCCAGCGGCGACCAGCGCGGGGACGGCCGCGCCGGTGCCGTAGAGGTAGTTGGCGCCCCAGCGGCCGAACCAGGAGCCGTCGGGCTCCTGCTCGCGCAGCAGCCAGTCGACCCCGCCCCTGGTCACCTCGGCGCTGCCCATGCCAAGCTCCGCGAGCATCTCGACGACGTGGGCGGTGACGTCGGCGGAAGGCGGGTCGATCACCTCGCCGAAGTCGCAGAACGGCAGCTCCAGCGGCAGCCTGGAGGTGTTGTCGGCGTCGAAGGCGCCCCAGGCGCCGTTGCGGGAGCGCATCCCGATCGTCCAGGCGGCCCCGCGGGCGACGGCGGCCTCCAGGCGCGCCTGGTCGGGGTGGCCCACGGCGACGCGGCGCAGCGCCAGCACCACCTCGGCGGTGTCGTCGATGTCGGGGTAGTGGTCGTTGGCGAACTCGAACGCCCAGCCGCCGGGGGCGAGCTGGGGGCGGCGCACCGCCCAGTCGCCTCGGACGCGGATCTCCTCGCCGAGCATCCAGTCGGCGGCGCGCCGCAGCGCGGGGTCGTCGGCTGCCACCCCGGCGTCGCGCAGCGCGATCAGCGCCAGGCAGGTGTCCCACACCGGCGACTGGCAGGCCTCCAGGCGCCGCTCATCCGCCTCCGGCTCCGTGATCGTGAAGCCCTCCAGGCCCGCCAGGCCGTCGCGGATCGCCGGGTGGTCGAGTGGGTAGCCCATCAGGTTGAGGGCGATCAGCGAGTAGACCCATGGCGGCTGGATGCCGCCCCAGCCGCCGTCGGCCTCCTGCCGGTCGAGGATCCAGCGGGTCGCCTTGCGCAGGGCCGCCCGCCGCAGCGGCGCGACCGGCCGTCGCTGGTAGGCGTGCAGGGCCAGGTCGAGCCGCTGGAAGCGGCCCGCCCAGGTCCGCAGCGGCTCGATCGGCGGCCTCGGCAGGCCGGTCTTCAGCTCGTCGAGGGCGAAGCTGGTCGGCCGGACCGGGCGGAAGGCGCTGACCACCGTGAGCGCCACGATGGTCTGCCGGGCCCAGCAGGCGAAATCGTAGATGTTCAGCGGAACCCACGACGGCAGGAAGAGCATCTCCGGCGGCAGCACCGGCAGGTCCTCCCACGGCCACAGGCCGAACAGGGCGAGCCACAGCCGGGTGAACACCCGCGAGCGCTCGATCCCGCCGCCGTCGAGGATGAAGGCGGCGGCGGCGCGCATGTGGGCCGCGTCGGGTGGGTCGCCGGCCAGCCGCAGCGCCGCGTACGACTCGACGGTGGTCGACAGGTCCCCCGGGCCGCCGTAGAAGGTCGCCCAGGTCCCGTCGGCGCGCTGCTGGGAGCGGATCCAGTTGGCTGAGCGGCGGGTCTGCTCCTCGGTGCGGACCCCGAGGAACTCGCGCAGCAGCAGGTCCTCGGCGTCCATGGTGACGTTGGTCTGCAGCTCGCCCTTCCACCAGCCCTGTTCATGCTGGAGCGCGAGCAGCCGGTCGCGGGCCCGCTCCAGTGCGCCCGCCACGGACGCGGGCGGAGCCGCGCTCGCGGGCGCGGGCGCCGCCAGGTCCGCTCCGGCGTCCGCTCCGGTCGTCTTCTCGACGGTCATCGCCGCTACAGCTCCCGGGTTGTCACGAAATGGGCGACAGCGGCCAGTTGCTCATGGGCCGCCGCTGGTGCCCCGACCGCGCCGAGGCGGTCGAGTGCCAGCGTGAGCTGGCGTTCCGCCTCGGCCCTGGTAAGGTCCCTTCCCCCTGCTGTCTCGACCAGCTTGGCGGCCAGGGAGAGGTCTTCCTCGCCGATCGGGCCGTCGCCGCCGAGGAGGGCGGCGAGCCGCTCGGAGCTGGGCCCGCCGGCCGACAGCGCGGCGGTCACCGGCATGGACTTCTTCCGCGCCCGCAGGTCGTTCCATGCCGGCTTGCCGGTCACCTCTGGTTCGCCCCAGATGCCCAGCAGGTCGTCGACCGCCTGGAACGCCAGCCCGAGATGCAGCCCGAAGGCGTGCAGGCCGTCCACGGTCGCGGGCGGGGCGCCCGCCAGCACCGCGCCGATCGAGGCCGAGCAGGCGAGCAGCGCGCCGGTCTTGTTGCCGGTCATCGCCAGGCACTCCTCGACGGTGACGTCCATCCGCTCCTCGAAGTCGAGGTCCTGGGCCTGGCCGAGGATCAGCAGCTCGGTCGCGCCGCCCAGGTGCCGCGCGGCGGCGGCGCCGCGCTCGCCCGGCACCTCGAACAGGACCTGCCCGGCCAGCGCGAGCAGCGCGTCGCCGGTCAGCACCGCCAGCGCCGGCCCGAACACCTTCCAGGCGGTGGCGCGGTGGCGGCGCTCCTCGTCGCCGTCCATCAGGTCGTCGTGGAGCAGCGAGAAGTCGTGCACCAGCTGCACCGCGACCGCGCCCGGCAGCCCCTCCCGGGCGTCGGCGCCGGCGGCCTCGGCCGACAGCAGCGCCAGCGCCGGGCGGATCGCCTTGCCGCCGCTGCCGTCGGCGGGGTGGCCGTCCGCGTCGACCCAGCCGA
>DASWDC010000165.1:0-10503 GCA_036395655.1 Actinomycetota bacterium
TGGAGACCGCCGACGCCGAGCGGCTCGCCCGCGCGATCCACGAGGTCAAGGCGAAGGTCCACTTCTGCCGCATCTGCTGGAACGTGGCCGAGGGCGAGCTGTGCCGCATCTGCCGTGACAGCCGCCGCGACCCGACCATCACCTGCGTGGTCGAGGAGCCGAAGGACCTGGTCGCCATCGAGAAGACCCAGGAGTTCCGCGGCCGCTACCACGTCCTTGGCGGCGCCATCAGCCCAATCGAGGGCGTCGGCCCCGACGACCTCCGCATCCGCGAGCTGCTCCACCGCATCGAACCCGAGGCCATCCGCGAGGTCATCCTCGCCACCAACCCCAACATCGAGGGCGAAGCCACCGCCATGTACCTCGCCCGCCTGCTCTCCCCCCTCGGCGTCCGCGTCACCCGCCCCGCCAGCGGCCTCCCCGTCGGCGGCGACCTCGAATACGCCGACGAGATCACCCTCGGCCGCGCCTTCGCCGGCCGCCGCGACATGTCCGTCGAACCAGGCAACTCGTCGCGCTGAAGGCCAGCCTCATCGTCGGGATCGGGTCGAAGCCGGGGAGGCTGGGGTCGCGCCGTAACCATCGCATGTCTGACTGAAATCGCTAATTACGCTAACTACCCGATTCGCTCAGCTTCCCTGCATAATCAATACCGAGGTGGCTGAGGCGGCTTGGTAGGCTGGGCCGCACGTCGTCGGATGCGAATCTGTAGGGATGTCAATGGCACTGATCGTCCAGAAGTACGGCGGTACCTCGGTGGGGGACGCGGCGCGGATCCGGCGCGTCGCGGATCGGGTGGTCGCCACCAGGCGGGCCGGCAATGACGTGGTGGTGGTGGTCTCCGCCATGGGTGACACCACTGACGAGCTGGTCGAGCTGGCCACGCAGGTCTCCGCCAACCCGCCGCCGCGCGAGCTGGACATGCTGCTCACCGCGGGGGAGCGGATCTCGATGGCGCTGCTGGCGATGGCGATCGCCGAGCGGGGGGTGACCGCCAAGTCGTTCACCGGCTCGCAGGCGGGGATCATCACCGACACCCTGCACGGCAAGGCTCGCATCCTCGACGTGCGCGCCGGGCGCATCAGCGAGGCGATCGATGCCGGGCACGTGGTGATCGTGGCCGGCTTCCAGGGGGTCTCCACCGACCATGACGTGACAACGCTCGGCCGGGGCGGCTCAGACACGACCGCGGTGGCGCTGGCGGCCGCGCTGGGCGCCTTGGCCTGCGAGATCTACACCGACGTGGACGGGGTCTACACCGCCGACCCGCGGCTGGTGCCCGAGGCGCGCAAGCTCCACGCGGTCTCCTACGAGGAGATGCTGGAGCTGGCGGCCTGTGGCGCCCGGGTGCTGATGCTGCGCTGCGTGGAGTACGCGCGGCGCTACGGCATCACCCTCCACGTCCGCTCGAGTTTCACCGACGCCCAGGGGACCTGGGTGCGCCAGGAGGACGAACGTATGGAGAAGGCGATCATCTCCGGGGTCCCGCACGACACCTCGGAGGCCAAGGTGACCATGGTCAGGGTCCCGGACCGGCCGGGGATCGCCGCCAAGATCCTTCGCGGGATCGCCGACCAGGGCGTCAACGTGGACATGATCGTGCAGAACGTCAGCCACGGCGGCACCACCGACATCTCCTTCACGGTGCCCAAGGCCGACCTGCCCGGCGCCATGGTGGTGCTGGAGAAGCTCGGCAGCGAGATCGGCGCGGTCGAGGTGCTCGCCGACCCCGACATCGCCAAGGTGTCGCTGATCGGCGCGGGCATGAAGTCGAGCCCGGGGGTCGCCGCGGCGATGTTCCAGGCGCTGGCCGACGCGGGCGTGAACATCGAGATGATCTCGACCTCGACGATCCGCATCTCCTGCGTGATCCGCGCCGCCGACGTCCGGGTCGCGGTGCGGGCCATCCACGACCGCTTCCACCTCTCCGACGAGGCGGAGCTGCGCCTCGACCACGCCGAAGGCACCGCTGAGTTGCCGGTGGTTCTGCCGTGAGGGCGCGGAGGCTTCCGGCGGCGGTGGTGGTCGGCGCCACCGGCGCTGTCGGGGAGGACCTGCGGCGCATCATCGCCGAGCGGGAGCTGGCCGTTGGCGAGGTGCGCATGGTGGCGTCGGAGCGCTCGGCCGGGCGGCGGGTGGCGTTCCGGGACGAGCAGGTGGAGGTCGCTCCGCTGGCGCCCGAGGCGTTCGACGGGACGGCAGTGGCGTTCTTCTCGGCTGGCGGGAGCGTCTCGCGGGAGTGGGCGCCGGTCGCCGCCGCCCGGGGCGCGGTGGTGGTGGACAACTCCAGCGCCTGGCGCATGCACCCGCAGGTGCCGCTGGTCGACGCGGACGTCAATCCGGAGGCGGCCCTCGACCATCCGCTCGGGATCGTCGCCAACCCCAACTGCACCACCCTGACCATCACCCCGGTGCTGGCGGTGCTGCGCGAGATGGCCGGGTTGCTGGCGATCACGCCGACCTCGTTCCAGGCCGCTGGCGGCTCCGGGCAGAAGGCCATGGACGAGCTGGCCGAGCAGACTGGCAAGCTGCTTGGTGAGCGCGAGCTGCTGCGGCGCGGCGGCGAGGTGTCCGCGCTCCCCACGGGCGAGGTGTTCCCGCATCCGCTCGCCTTCAACGTGATCCCGCAGTGCATGGGCTTCGAGGCGGCCGAGCCCGGCTACACCGTCGAGGAGCTGAAGCTGCGCGACGAGCCGCGCAAGATCCTCGGCCTGCCGGCGCTCGCCAGCCATCCGACCTGCGCGCGGGTGCCGGTGATGGTGGGCCACTCCGTCTCCGTCCGGGCCTTGTGCGAGCGCCCGGTCGACCTGGACGCCTTCCGCGCGGCCCTGGCCACAGCAGCCGGCGTCACCGTGCTCGACGACCCGGCGGCCAGCGCCTACCCGACCCCGCTGGAGCTGGCCGGGAGCGACGGTGTCTTCGTCGGCCGCATCCGGCGGGACCTTTCCGACCCCAACGCGGTCATGTTCTGGGCGGTGGCCGACAACCTCCGCAAGGGCGCCGCCCTCAACGCCGTCCAGATCGGCGAGGTCCTGCTGACGGCGATCACTATGGCAAGCGGTGATATGTTTTAGACTTGCTCCATGGTTGAGGACTCGATGGAGCGGGGTATTGCCGCGATCGGGCTGCTGCACGAGCCGGTGCGGCGGGCGCTGTACCGCTACGTGGCCGCGCAGGCGCACGAGGTGAGCCGGAATGAGGCGGCGCAGGCGCTCGGCATCCAGCGCGGGCTGGCCGCCTTCCACCTCGACAAGCTGGTCGAGGCCGGCCTGCTGGAGGTCGCCTCACACCGGCGGCTCGGCGGGCGCAGCGGCCCGGGAGCCGGCCGGCCGGCGAAGCTCTACCGGCGCTCCGCCACCGAGCACGAACTGACCCTGCCGCCGCGCCGCTACGAGACCGCCGCCCACCTGCTCGCTGAGGTCGTCGAGGCCAGCGGCACCGACCTGGCGCTGTACGCCGCCGCGAAGCGCCACGGCGAGGCGCTCGGCCGCGAGGCCACCGCCGGCAACCCGGCCGCCAGCGAGGCGGACGCCGAAGCCGTCCTCGCGGAGCGCGGCTATGAACCGTATCGGGAGGGCGCGACACTGCGGCTGCGCAACTGTCCCTTCCACAGTCTCAGCAGCGAGTTCCCAGCCCTGGTCTGCGGCATGAACCTGGCGCTGCTCGAAGGGCTGCTGCGGCAGCTCGGCCCGGCTGGCGCGGAGCTGGTCGCGCGGATGGTCCCCCGGCCGGGAGAGTGCTGCGTCGCGCTCTCTCCCTCTAAAACCAGTAGGAATTGACATAGAGGGGGTCGCCATGCTTTGCTCCTGCTATGGACGAGCAGCGCTACCACCTGGCCCAGTTCAACATCGGCCGCATCCTGGCGCCGACCGACTCCCCGCAGCTCGCCGACTTCATGGCGCTGCTGGAGCCGATCAACCAGCTCGCCGACGCCAGCCCGGGGTTCGTCTGGCGGCTGCAGACCGCCGATGGCGACGCCACCGCGCTGCGGCCCTACGCCGACGATCGCATGCTCATCAACATGTCGGTGTGGGAGTCGCTGGAGGCGATGCGCAACTTCGTCTACTCCAGCCGCCACCTCGATCCCCTGCGCCGCCGCCGGGAGTGGTTCGAGCGCATGACCGACCACATCCTGGTCCTGTGGTGGGTCTCAGCCGGCCACATTCCCACCGTTGACGAGGCCAAGGAGCGCCTGGAGCTGCTGCGCCGCGACGGCCCCGGGCCCGAGGCGTTCACCTTCAAGGAGCCATACCCGGACCCGCGCACGCTGGCAGGGAGCGAGCGGAGCCTCCGGGGCTGACGGCAGTCGTCAGGCTGCCCTCAAGCCGCCGGGCAGGTGCAGGGGGAGTGCTGGCAGCGAGGGCAGCCGTCGGCGTAGCGGCGCATGGCGCTGGTCAGGTCGACCCCGGCGAGGTTGGCGACGCTGGCCAGCCACGCAAGCGCGTCGCCGATCTCGTGCTCCAGCTCGGCGGGGTTCATCCGGCGCAGGGACTTCGCGACCTCGCCAACCTCCTCGACCCACCAGCGGAAGGTCCCGTCGATGCCACGTGCTCGGTCCCGCGCTCCAAAGGTTGCCTCGATGGTCGCCTGCAGCTGGCTCAGTTCCACGTGAAACAACTCCGATCGTCGCTGAATCGCCGAGAGCCGCAACGGGAACGACCCCCACAGCAGTCGGCTGCGGGGGTCGAACTCAATCATGGTCGGGATGCCGGGATTTGAACCCGGGGCCTCCACGTCCCGAACGTGGCGCGCTGCCAAGCTGCGCTACATCCCGCTCTCAGCGTGGGCAGTGTACCGCCCCCGGAGGACCCATGCGAGCACGCCGGCGGCAAGCACACCAGCCCCGGCGGCGATCGAGGTCAGCGGCAGGCTGAGGGCGAGCAGGACGCAGCCAGCGGCCCCGGCGGCGGCGAACCAGCGGGGCCAGCGGCGCTGCGCTGGAGGGAGGGTCCAGGCGGCGGCGTTGGCGATCGCGTAGTAGCCGAGCACGTTGAAGGAGCTGAAGCCGATCGCGCCGCGCAGGTCGGCGGCGAGCAGCACCACGATCACCAGGGCGGCGATGGCCAGCTCCGCCCGGTGGGGGACGCGGTAGCGCGGGTGGACGGCGTCGAGCCAGCCGGGCAGGTCACGCCCGCCGGCCATGGCGAAGGTGGTGCGGCTCACCCCGACCAGCAGCGACAGCAGGGAGGAGAGCGCGGCCACCACTGCCCCCGCCCGGACCACTGGCACCAGCCAGGCGAGCGACCCCGCGCCGGCAGCGGCCGCCAGCGGCGCGTGGGCATGGGCGAGCGTCCCGGGCCCGAGCGTGAGCAGCGCGGCCAGCGCCACCACGGCATAGATGACCAGGACGAGCGTGAGCGCCCGGGGGATGGCTCGCGGGATCGTGCGCTCGGGGTCAACCACCTCCTCGCCGAGGGTGGCGATGCGGGCGTAGCCGGCGAAGGCGAAGAACAGCAGCCCACCGGCCTCCAGGACGCCCCGGGGGCCGCCGGCGCCCAGCGGCCCGAGGTGCGCCCACTCGGCCTGGCCGCCGAGCAGCGCGGCCGTCACGGCGGCTGCCAGCGCCGCCACGACCAGGGCGACCAGCAGCCTGGTGAGCCAGGCGGTCTTGGCGATCCCGCGGTAGTTCACGGCGGTCAGCCCGGCCACCGCGGCGACCGCCAGGGGGCGGGCGAACCGTGGCGCGGCGTAGGTCCCGAAGGTGAGCGCCATCGCGGCGCAGCTCGCGGTCTTGCCGCTGACAAAGGCCCAGCCGGCGAGGTAGCCCCAGAACTTCCCGAGCCGCTCGCGCCCGTAGACATAGGTGCCGCCAGAGGACGGGTAGATCGCGGCCAGCTCGGCCGACGAGGTCGCGTTGCAGCCCGCCACCAGCGCCGCGAGCAGCAGGCCGAACAGCAGCCCCGACCCCGCTGCCGCGGCGGCCGGCGCGAACGCGGCGAACACGCCCGCGCCGAGCATCGACCCGAGGCCGATCACCACCGCGTCCCCGGTGCCAAGCCGGCGCGCCAGCCGGCCGCTGGGGCTGGTGTCGGGGCCGGGCGGGTTCGTCATCGCGAGTCCAGCATAGAGACGCCGCGAACCGGGGGCGCGCTGCTACGATCAGGCAATGGGCGAGACACGCAAGCGGGGCACGCGGGCGACATTCCATCCTGGCTGGGAGCCCTTCAGCCTGCCAGAGGACGAGGTGCTGCGGCGCGGCGCCGCGCTCTTCAACGACGAGATGTGGTGGGAAGCCCACGAAGTGTGGGAGGAGGTCTGGCGCATGCGCCGCGACCGCCCCGACCGGGACTTCCTCAAGGGCATGATCCAGGGCGCCGCCGGCATGTGGCACCTCAGCCAGAGCAACTACAAGGGCGCGGTGAGCGTGCTGAGCCGCGCCGTCAGCTACCTGGAGCCGTACCGGCCGAGCAAGGACGGCGTGGACGTCGACGCCCTCAGCGAAGCCCTGCGCGAGGCGGTCGCCGCCAGCCGCGAAGCGCTGGAGACTGGCCGCCCGGCGAGCGTCCACATGATCAAGCTGGAGTTGCCACCGGGAGCGTCGTCATGAGGATGAAAGCCAGCCAGTCCCCGCAGCCTCAGCTGCCCGAGATGCCCACCATCAGCATGGGGGAGGCGCGGGCGCGGGTACGCGGTCGGTTCGAGGGCGACGTGCGGCGCATCCGTATCCAGCCGCTGGCGGCCATCCCCACGCTGGAGGTGGTGCTGGACGACGGCAGCGGCCGGGTGACCGCCCTGTTCATGGGCCGGCGGGGGATCGCCGGGATCGAATGCGGCCGCCGCCTGGCGGTCGAGGGCACCCCGGTCGCCGCCGAGCGCGGCCTGACCCTCTACAACCCCGCCTACGAACTCCGCTAGCGGCGTGGTTCGACGCTATCCCCGCTCGGCCGGCTCCTGCTCCTCTTCCTGCGCCTCGTCCTGGTCCTGCTCGTCGTCCTGGTCCTGCTCCTCGTCGCGACTGCGGGCCTCGCCGACCAGCGCCTCGCGGACGTAGCGCTCGCTGGCTTCGGAGGCGACCGCCAGGACCTCGTCGCCGACGGCGAAGACCGTGTCCTCCCGGGGGACCACCACGTGGCCTTCGCGTACCACGGCGACCACCGCGGCGTCGACCGGCAGGGCGAGGTCGCGCAGGGTACGGCCGATCGAGGGGGAGCCCTCGGCCAGGGTCACCTCGTGCAGTGAGACCTGGCCCTGCTCGAACTGCATCAGGCGCACCATGCTGCCGATGGTGACCGCCTCCTCGACCAGCGAGCGCAGGATGTGTGGGGTGGACACGGCCACGTCCACGCCCCAGGCCTCGTTGAACAGCCCGTGGTTCTTGGGGTTGTTGACCCGGGCGACTACCCGGGGCACGGCGAACTCCTGCTTGGCCAGCAGCGAGATCACCAGGTTGTCCTCGTCGTCGCCGGTGGCGGCGACCACCACGTCGGCGTGGCTCAGGCCCGCCATCACCAGCGAGAGGACCTCGCAGGCGTCGAACGGGAACCACTCTGCCCCATCCAGGGTGTTGCGGGCTGCCTCGATGATGGTCGGGTCCTTCTCCAGCAGGGTGACCTGGTGGCCGGCGGCGAGCAGGTCGGCGGCGATGAACTGGCCGACGTTGCCGGCGCCCGCGATCGCGACCCTCATGAGGAGCGCACCCCCTCGCCGGTGCGGTCCGCCCCGAAGACACCGGCGCGGCTGCGCCGGTGTGCCTCCATGATCATCGGGCGCAGCTCGGCCAGTCCGTCGTCATCGACCGCCAGGTAGAGCTGGTCGCCCTCCTGCAGGATGGTCGAGGGCGTCACGATCCGGGCCTGGCCGACTCGGCTGACCGCGGTGACGCGGCGGTGACCCGGCGCCTCCAGCGCCTCCACCGTCCAGCCGGCCCAGGCTGATGGGAGTATCAGGGTGACCAGCGAGATGCCCTCGGTCGGGTCCTTCCAGTCGGAGGCGATCTCGTCGGGGATCAGGAAGCGCATCACCTGATCGGTGGTCCACTTGACGGTGGCCACGGTGGGGATGCCAAGCCGCTGGTAGATCTCGGCGCGGCGGGGGTCGTAGATGCGGGCGACAACGATGGGCACCTCGAACTTCTCCCGGGCGAGGCGGGCAGCCACGATGTTCGAGTTGTCCCCATTGGAAACCGCCGCGAAGGCCCCGGCGTCCTCGACCCCGGCCCGGCGCAGGACGTCCTCGTCGAAGCCATACCCGTGGACGGTCTGGCCCTTGAAGTCGAAGCGCAGCATGCGGAATGCGATCTCACGCTTGTCGATGACCGCGACGGTGTGGCCGCGGGCCTCGAGCCGGGCAGCCAGCTCGGAACCGACGCGACCGCATCCCATGATGATGACGTGCACGGCCCTGTCCCTGTCCTTCCTGGTCGTTCCGCCTCCGCCTCCGCCGGCCTCTCCGTGGGTATCGTTGCTTCGCTTGCCCGCACGCTCGGCCGGCGGCCGGGCTCGCAGCATCCTACGCCGCTCCCTCGCCGCTCCGCGCCCGGTGAAAACTCTTGGGACGGGTTATCCACAGATTGGCGGCGGCCGTGGTGCGGTCCGGTTCTGGGGGCAATACTGGGCTAGAGGGGGGCAGCACGAAATCAGCAAAGGAGCAGAACCGGTGGCAATCGAGGCGAGGCGGACGGCTGAACCGACGCCGCAAGGACCAGGACCCGAGCCGGTCCGGGGACCGGCGCCGGGCAAGGTCCCGTCCCACCGCTACCAGTCGCTTGGCTACCGGACAAAGCGGACGCTTCTCGGCCCGCCGCTGAAGACCTCCCAGCTCCTCACCGAGCGCATCACCAAGAAGGTCGCCCTGGCGGTGTTCTCCTCGGACCCGATCTCCTCGACCGCCTACGCCACCGAGGAGATCCTGCTGGTGCTGGTGACCGCCGTAGCCGCCAGTCGCTTCACGGTGCCGGTCTCGGTCGCCATCGCCGGCCTGCTGCTCATGCTGGTGATCTCCTACCGGCAGGTGATCGAGGCCTACCCGTCGGCTGGTGGCGCCTACGTGGTCAGCCGTGACAACTTCGGCACGGTCGTGTCGGCCGTCGCCGGCGCCGCCCTGCTGATCGACTACATCCTCACCGTCGCGGTGAGCGTCTCCGCCGGCGTCGCCGCCATGGCGTCGGTGTTCCGTGAGCTGGAGCCCTGGGTGGTGGAGCTGTCGGTCGCCTTCGTGGTGCTGCTCGCCTGGGGCAACCTGCGCGGTATCAAGGAGGCGGGCCGGATCTTCGCGATCCCCACCTACGTCTACGTCACCAGCATGGCCGGGGTCGTCCTGCTCGGCATCTGGCGGGCGGTCGTGGGGGGCCTGAGCCCGGTCGCCTACCAGCCCGACCCGAGCCACCCCCTGTTCCATGCTGGTGAGGCGCTCAGCACGGTGAGCTTCTTCCTGATCCTGCGCGCCTTCGCGGCCGGGACCACCGCCCTCACCGGCGTCGAGGCGATCTCCAACGGCGTCTCGGCGTTCCGCCGGCCCGAGGCCAAGAATGCCAAGACGACCCTGCTGACGATGGCGCTCATCATGGGCTCGCTGTTCCTCGGCATCAGCTACCTGGCCAAACGCTTCGGCATCAAGCCGTATGCCAACGGCTTCCCGACGGTGGTCGCGCAGCTCGCCGACCACGTCCTCGGCCAGACCGTGGCTGGGCGCGTCGCCTTCGTGATCGTCCAGTCCGCGACGCTGCTGATCTTGGTCCTGGCTGCCAACACCTCGTTCTCGGGATTCCCGTTGCTGGCCTCGTTCGCCGCCGGCGACGCCCTGCTGCCGCGCCAGCTCCGCAAGCGCGGCCACCGGCTGGTCTACTCGAACGGGATCGTGGTGCTGTCGCTGATCGCGATCGTGCTGGTCATCGGCTTCCGGGCGCGGACCTCGGCGCTGATCCCGCTGTACGCCATCGGGGTGGTCACCTCATTCACGCTCTCCCAGGCGGGCATGACCGTCCGCCACCTGCGGCTGCGCGAGCGAGGCTGGCACTACGGGATCGTGGTCAACGGCGTCGGTGCCGTCATCACCTTCGTCGTGCTCGGCGTGATCGTCGTGGCGAAGTTCACCGAAGGCGCGTGGATGGTGTGCCTGGCCATCCCCATCCTGGTCCTGCTGCTGCTACGGGTCCAGACGACCTACCGCTCCGAGATCAAAGAGCTGAAGGTCGAGGCCTCCCAGCGGCTCGCCCCACCCAAGCCCCGCCACGAGGTGGTCGTGCTGGTCGAGGATCTGGACCGCGCGGTGCTGGCCGCGCTGCAGTACGCCAAGCAGATCAACCCGCTGTCGATCACCGCGGTACACGTCGCCATCGACCCCGACCACGCCCGCGAGCTGCAGCACCTGTGGGCCAAGGTGCACCTGCCGATCCCGCTTGAGGTGGTCGACGCACCCGACCGCAACCTGCTGGCCACGGTCGAGGAGACGATCGCCGAGCGGGTCCGGCCGGACACCGAGGTGTCGGTGCTGATCCCCAAGCGCTCGTTCTCGAAGTGGTGGCACCGGATCCTGCACGACCGGACCGCCCAGGGCGTCTTCAAG
>DASWDC010000166.1:0-1986 GCA_036395655.1 Actinomycetota bacterium
GGCCCGAGCATCATCGAGGCGCTCACCTACCGCCACTACGGCCACTCCCGCACCGACCCCGCCAAGTACCGCCCCAAGGAGGAGCTCGACGCCTGGCTGCGGCGTGACCCGCTGCTCGTGCTGGCCGCGCGGCTGCGGACCCGCGGGGTCGCCGCCGAGGAGATCGAGCGCCGCCAGCAGGCAGCCCGCCGTCAGGTCGCCGCCGCGATCGAGGCGGCCAGGGCGGCACCGCCGCCCGACGAGGCGACGGCGTTCACCGACGTCTGGGCCGACGGAGGCGCGCGATGGCGGACCTGATCACCTACCGCGAGGCGGTCGCCGAGGGCATCGCGCGAGAGATGCGCCGCGACCCGGCCGTGGTCCTGCTCGGCGAGGACATCGGCGCCGCCGAGGGCGTGTTCAAGACCACCGCCGGGCTGTTCGCCGAGTTCGGCGCCGAGCGGGTGTGGGACACCCCCATCAGCGAGCAGGCGATCGTCGGCTGCGCCACGGGCGCGGCCATGACCGGCCTTCGGCCCATGGCCGAGATCATGTCCTCCGACTTCCTGGCCTGCTGCTGGGACTACCTCGCCAACGAGATCCCCAAGGTTCGCTACATGACCGGCGGGCAGCTGACCGTCCCGCTGGTGGTCCGCACCGCCAACGGCGGCGGGCTCGGCTTCGGCGCCCAGCACTCCCAGGCGGTGGAGAACTGGGCGCTGGCAGTCCCCGGCCTCAAGGTCTGCGCGCCCGCCACGCCGGACGACGTGATCGGCCTGCTGGCCAGCGCCATCCGCAGCGACGACCCGGTGGTCTTCTTCGAGCACAAGCGCCTGCTCGCCAGCAAGGGCGAGGCCCCGCCGGACGGCCACCTCGTCCCGCTCGGCGAGGCGGCGGTGCGCCGCCACGGCACCGACGTCACCATCGCCGCGCTGGCCGCCACCGTCCCCACCGCCCTCAACGCCGCCGAGCTGCTCACCGCCGAAGGGATCGACGCCGAGGTGATCGACCTGCGCTGCCTGGTCCCGCTGGACGCGGCGACGGTGCTCGCCAGCGTGGAGCGCACCAGCCGCCTGGTGATCGTCGAGGAGAACCCCTTCCAGGGCGGCTGGGGCGGCACCCTGGCCTCCATCGTCGCCGACGAGGGCTTCGACACCCTCGACGCGCCCATCCGCCGGATGGCTGGCGCCTGCGTGCCCCTCCCCTTCGCCGCCAACCTCGAGGCGGCGGTCCTCCCATCAGCCAACCGCCTCGCCACCGCCATCCAACAGCTCGTCAACACCTGACAGGGCAGGCCTCTTCGCCGGCCCGAACGGTCGCCGCGCTGACATCTCTCAAACCACTCTTGTCATGAAGACGCTGTGCGGGTCGGGCCGGTAGTCCGCGAACGGCTCGCAGTAAGAGAACCCGAACTTCTCATACAGCTTCCGGGCAGGCAGGAAGAACTCGGCCGCGCCGGTTTCCAGGCTCAGCCGTGTGAACCCCATGCGCTTGGCCTCAGCAATGATGTGCTTCAGCAGCAGCGACGCGATCCCGCTCCGCTTGCGCGTCGGCGCGGTGCGCATCGACTTCACCTCAGCGTGGCCCGCGTCGAGCCGCTTGATCGCGCCGCAGCCCGCCAGCGTGCCACCGTCCATGACCGACCAGAACGTGATCTCGGGCTTGCGGAGCCCGTCAAGATCGAGGGCGTGCTTGCTCTCCGGCGGCGTGATCGACCGCATCTCTTGGACATGGTCGTCGAGGAACCTGGCGATCTCCGGGCCGGAGAGGTCGTCGACGACGATCCTCACGTTGCGGACCTTTCTTCAGGCTTCTGGTGCCGCGGGTGCCCACGTCATCCCCGGGCTCCCCGCCTTCTCCAACCTCACGATACCGTTGCTCGACGCCACGCCCCCCGGTTCACGGTGGTGGCGGTCGACGTGCCTCCCGTCATGCGTCGGGGGCGCGAAGCACCACCTTGCCGCGCTTCCCACGCGCGGTGACGCGCTCGAAGGCGGCGCGGGCCTG
>DASWDC010000167.1:0-3249 GCA_036395655.1 Actinomycetota bacterium
AGCACCTGCGCGTCGGTTGTGTTGTATCGACCCGCAGGCGGGTGCGGATGCGGGCGCCGACGGGTGGTGCGGCGATGAACGGCTCGGTGAGGGAACGCATGTTCGAGAGCATAGCAGGCAACCATGACAATGGGCGTGAGCATCGCTGATGAACGCCGACCGTCACAGATGCAACGACCAACAGTTCATAACCCTCCACCTCGGCCCCCTGGCCCGCACCGTGATCGGCTCGGCACTGGTCGCCGCCGGCGGGCGGCCGCACGGCTACCAGCAGACCGGCTGGGGGGCGCTCACCGACACCGAGCGCAAGATCGCCAACCGGCTGGTCCTCGGCCGCGCCAACGCCGAGATCGCCGAGGCGCTGTTCATCACCACCAGCACCGTCGAAGACCACATCGGGCGCATCTACGCCAAGCTCGGCATCCAGCGCCGCCAGCAGCTGCTCGCCTCGATCATCCGGCTGGCTTCGACGTCCTCCTAGTACCTACGATGGCCGCCGAACTGGCAACCTCAGCATGAGGAGACGGCAATGGCAGTGGACCCGAAGGCGGCTGTCCGGGAGCGGATCGAGCAGGCCAAGGACGACCTGCTGGGGCTGAGCCGGCGGATCCACGCCAACCCGGAGATCGGCTTCGAGGAGGAGCAGGCCTGCGGCTGGCTCTGCGAGCTGCTGAGCGACGCTGGGTTCCAGGTGGAGGCCGGGATCGCCGAGCTGCCCACCGCCTTCGTGGCGCGCAGCGGGCCGGGGCCGCTGCGGCTGGTCATCTGCGCCGAATACGACGCCCTCCCGGGGATCGGGCACGCCTGCGGGCACAACATCATCGCCGCCAGCTCCGCCGGCGCGGCGATCGGGCTGGCGGGGCTCGCCGCCGACCTCGGCATCGAGGTGGTGGTGCTGGGAACCCCCGCCGAGGAGGGCGGCGGCGGCAAGATCCTGCTGCTGGAGCGCGGCGCCTTCGCCGGCGCCCACGCCGCCATGATGGTCCACCCCACGCCTCTCGACCTGACCGCCATGCCGGTGATCGCGGTGGACCAGTTCACCGTCCGCTACACCGGCCGGACCGCGCACGCCTCCGCCTGGCCCGAGCTCGGCATCAACGCGGCCGACGCGCTGGTGGTCGCCCAGACCGCGATCGGGCTGCTGCGCCAGCACCTGCGCCCCACCGACCGCGTCCACGGCATCGTCACCAAGGGCGGCGACGCGCCCAACGTGGTCCCCGCCGACACCAGCGGCCGCTGGCTGGTCCGCGCCGCCTCGCTGGAAGAGCTGGACGAGGTCGCCCAGAAGGTGCGCCGCTGCTTCGAGGCCGGCGCTCTGGCCACCGGCTCGACGGTGGAGGTCACCCTCGACCACGTCCCGTACGCGGAGATGCACCATGACCCGGGCCTGCGCGCCGCCTACCGCCGCAACGCCGAGGCGGTCGGCCGCCGCTTCCCCGACGACGAGGGCCCCTACCAGCGTGCCGCCGGCTCCACCGACATGGGCAACGTCTCGCTGGCGCTTCCCTCGATCCACCCGACCATCGGCATCGACTCGCTGCCGGCCGTCAACCACCAGCCGGAGTTCACCGCCGCCTGCGTCACCCCGGCCGCCGAGCAGGCCCTCATGGACGGCGCCATCGCCCTGGCCTGGACCGCGATCGACGCCGCCAGCGACGAGCCGCTCCGCGGCCGCCTCCTCGCCAAGAGCGTCTGACCCACACGAGGCCCTGGCCATCAGGCCTTGGCCTGACCCTCGCTCTCGGGTTGAGGCTGCGGCTCGGCCCGCGCGACGGCGAACTGGGCCAGCGCCGGGGCCAGCGCCGGGAGGCGCCCAACCCAGCCGTCACCGTGGGCGCTGACGGTGATCTCCCGCACCTCGTCGTCGCGGGTGTGGAGGGTCAGCTCCAGCCAGCTGTCCGGGAGGGCGCCCTCGACCCGGGCGGACCACTCGACGAACACCACCGCGTCGGCGGGGAAGACCTCGTCCAGCCCGATGTCCTCCAGCTCGGCGGCGCCGGAGAGCCGGTAGGCGTCGACGTGGTGCACCGGCACCCGCCCGTCGTACTCCCGCACCAGCATGAAGGTGGGCGACACCACCGGCTCCTCCACCCCGAGGGCCGCCGCGGCCCCCTGCACCAGCCGGGTCTTGCCGGCGCCGAGGTCTCCGCTGAGCCCCACCACGTCGCCGGGTTCCAGCTGGAGGGCGAGCGCGGCGCCGATCGCCCTGGTCGCCGCCTCGTCAGGCGCGCGCAGCAACAGCTCGTTGACGGTCATGGGCTCAGAACAGGCCCGGCTGGTCGCCGTCGCCCGGGGTGTCCCCTGCTTCGGGTCCTGGTTCCGGGGACGGGGGCGGGGACGGCCGCAGCTCGGCGAGGAGCTTGGCGAGGTGCTGGAAGTCCTCCTCCATCCCCTGCAGGGTCGGCGAGCCGCGGCCGCCCCGCTCGGCCCGCAGCGCGGCGGCCGGATGGAAGGTCGGCAGCAGGACCCGACCCTGGAACGGATAGGTCCGCCCCCGCAGCCGGGTGATCCCCGTGGCGGTCCCAAGCAGCGTCTTGGCCGCGAAGTTGCCCAGCGTGACCACCACGTTCGGATCGACCAGCCGGATCTGCCCGTCCAGCCACGGCCGGCAGGCGGCGATCTCGTCCGCCTGCGGGTCGCGGTTGTTGGGAGGCCTCGATTTGACGGTGTTGCAGATGTAGACGTCCTCGCGGCGCAGCCCGATGCCCGCGAGCAGCCGGTTGAGGAGCTGCCCGGAGGGCCCGACGAACGGGAGCCCCTGCTTGTCCTCGTGGAAGCCGGGGGCCTCGCCGACGAACATCACCTCGGCGGTCGGGCTCCCCTGCCCGAACACCACCTGGGTGCGGCTCTCGTACAGCCGGCAGCGGGTGCAGGTGGCCGCCTCGGCGGCGAGCAGCTCCAGTTCGGTCGGCATGAGCGCCAGCCTCAACAGTGCCCGCAGGCGCCGCCGCAGCAGCCCCCGCCTCCGCCTCCGGCCATGGGCGCGGGGGCCGCGGCCCCGTCCCCGCCCCTGACCGGCGCGGCGATCAGGCTGAGCAGCCGCCGCACCGGCCCCGCCCCACAGGCCGTACAGGTGGCGTCATCGGCATCCCCCGCCGGGACGAGCGCCTCGAACCGCTGCCCGCAGGCGTCACAGGAATACTCGTAGAGCGGCACGCGACCTCCCCCTCCATCGCCTTTCCAGCGACTGAAGGCTATCAGGTCACGCGCTCCAGCTGGCTGGCCCAAATTGAGACTAGACGAGACGTG
>DASWDC010000168.1:0-6741 GCA_036395655.1 Actinomycetota bacterium
AGATCCCGGTGCCGCCGCGTGCGCTGCGCTGGCGCGGCTGCGGCGGCGCTGGTCGCGGCGCTGGCTGGCGCCGGTGGCGTTCGTGCTGGCGCTGCTGGTGATCCTGCTCGCCACCGCGGTCGCCAGACCCTCGTCCTCGAGCAGCGGCCACGCGGCGCTGGGAGCGGGGACGACGGCGCGGAGCAGGCCGGCGGCCGGTGGCGGCGCCGCGTCGCCTGCGGCGGCGCCCGCGCCCGCGGCGGCGGTCCCGGCGGGGTGGGGGACCTTCAGCGACCCCGGGACCGGGTACCGGATCGCCTCCCCGCCCGGGTGGCACCGCGAGACGAGCGGCCCCTACCACCGCATGGTGCTGGCCGACGGCGACGGGCGGGCGTTCCAGATCGAGTCGGCCAGGCCCCCGCTCGGCGACCCGATGGCGCTGTGGACCGCGCTGGCGGCGAGCTTCGCCAAGGGCCACCGCGGCTACCACAAGATCCACTTGGGCCGCGGCAGGTACCACGGCATGTCCGCCGCGGTGTGGGAGTTCACCCATCCGCAGGGCGGCCGCACCCTCCACAAGGTCGACGTCACCTTCACCAGCCCGAAGGGCCAGTGGGGCTACGCGGTGCTGTTCACCGCCCCGGCCCGCCTGTGGCCCTCCTCCCAAGTCCTGGTGCGCGCCTTCGAGCAAGGCTTCATCCCGCTCGAATAGCCTGAAACTACGCCAATGGGCGTTTCGCGGATGGTCATTCCGGCCCAGAGCCGGTAGCGTTCGGCGCTATGGCGCAACCAGAGACGACCGGGCGCCGGGTCGCCGGCCGCTACGAGCTGCGGGGGCAGCTCGGCGAGGGCGGCATGGGCATCATCTGGCACGCCGAGGACCTGCGGCTCGGCCGGCCGGTGGCGATCAAGGAGATCGAGCTGCCGCCGGCGGTCAGCGACAAGCAGCGCGCCTTCCTGCGGGCACGGGTCTCGCGGGAGGCGCGCGCCGCCGCCCGGCTCAACCACCCCGGGGCGGTGATCGTCTACGACGTCGTCTCCGAGGACGGCCAGGACTACATCATCATGGAACTGGTCGACGCACCGACCCTGAGCGAGCTGGTGCGCGAGCGCGGGCCGCTGGAGCCGTCGGCAGCGGCCGAGCTTGGCCTCGGGGTGCTCGCCACCCTGCGGGCGGCGCACGAGGCGGGGATCGTGCACCGCGACGTCAAGCCGAGCAACGTCATGGTGCGCGCCGACGGCACCACCAAGCTGGCCGACTTCGGCGTCGCCTCGTTGCGCGGCGACCCCAAGCTTACCTCCACCGGGCTGGTCATGGGCTCGCCGCCCTACATGGCCCCGGAGCAGGTCAAGAGCGCGGAGGCCGGACCGGCCACCGACCTGTGGTCGCTCGGTGCCACACTGTATTTCGCCGTTGAGGGCGTGCCGCCGTTCGGGCCCGGCCCGCAGTTCCAGGTCCTGGACGCGGTGGTCCACAAGCCGCCCCGGCGCGGCAAGCGGCTCGGCACGCTCGCCCCGGTGGTCAGCGCGCTCCTGGTCAAGGATCCCGACCAGCGGCCCAGCCCCGACGACCTGCGAGCCATGCTGCGGCAGGTCGCCGCTGGCGCCAAGCCGCTGGCGCTCCCCGCACCGCTCGCCGCCACCGCCACCGTCCCGATCGCCGTGCCGGTGACCCCGCCGCCCGGGCCGTCCCGCGACCCGCACGCCGAAGCCAGTGCCGAAGCCAGTGCCGAAGCCAGCAGGGAGGCTGTGCGGCCAGCCGATCGGGGTGCCGTCCAGGATGGCAGCGGGGACGAGCGGCTGAAGGGCAACGGTCACGCTCCCAACGGGGCGGTGGCGCCCCCGTCCCCGCCCCCAGCCCCGGCAGCGGTGCCGGTGCCGGCACCGGCGGGGCCCGAGGCGACCTGGGTGGGCCCGGCGCAGCAGCCTCCGCTCCCGGCTCGGTCCCAGGCCCGCTCGCGCCGCCGGGGGCTCGTCCTGGCGCTGCTAATGCTGCTCGGGCTGGTCCTCGCGGGACTGATCGGCTGGCGCCTCGGCCACAGCGCCTCGGCCTCGGGCGCCGCCAAGCAGCGGCAGCGAGGCCGTCAGGTCGCGGCCAAGCCGGTGGTCCCGGCCGACTGGGTCAGCTGGACCAGCCCCGACCGCACCTGGCGGGTCGCGCACCCGCCAAGCTGGTCGCTGGTCCATCACTTCAGCGGCCTGGTCGATTTCGTCGTCCCAGGCGGTGCGCGCCTCTTCCGCGTCGGCGTGGACCAGGACCAGTTCGACCCGCTCACCGTCCAGCGGCGGCTTGAGGCCAGCCTGGCCGCCGAGTCGAACGTCCGCGACTACCGGCGCATCAGCCTCGGCCTGATCACCTACCAGCACACCCGCGCCGCCGCCTGGGAGTACACCTACACCGGCAACGGCACGCCGTGGCGCGGCCTGGACGTCATCTTCGCCGAGGGCGGGCGCCGCTACGCGATCCTGTTTCGCGCCACCGCAAGGCAATGGGGCGCGGCCACGGCCGAGCGGACCGGCTTCCTCGCCGCCTTCAAGCCGCTGCCCTGACGGCTGCGCTACGCTCGCGTCTCGCGACCGGCGCAGGAGGGCAGCGACGATGCCGCAGCATGGCGATGGCGGAGCCGACGGTCAGGACGGGCGCTTCACCGAATCGGGAATCCCGGTCGAGGTCTGCTACGGGCCGGACGACCTGGCCACGGCCGGCTTCGACCCGGCCGCCGCGCTCGGCGAACCAGGGCACGACCCCTACACCCGCGGGATCTACCCGACCATGTACCGCGGGCGGGTCTGGACCATGCGCCAGTACGCCGGGTTCGGGTCGGCCGCCGAGACCAACGCGCGCTTCCGCTACCTGCTGAACCACGGCCAGACCGGGCTTTCGGTCGCCTTCGACCTGCCCACCCAGATGGGCTACGACTCCGACCACCCGATGGCCGCCGCCGAGGTCGGCAAGGTCGGCGTCGCGATCGACTCGCTGGCCGACATGCGGCGCCTGTTCGAGGGCATCCCGCTGGACCGGGTCTCCACCTCGATGACCATCAACGCGCCCGCCGCGATCCTGCTGCTGCTCTACCAGCTCGTCGGCGAGCAGCAGGGGGTCGATCCCGCGCAGCTCACCGGCACGGTCCAAAACGACGTGCTGAAGGAGTACATCGCCCGGGGGACCTACATCTACCCGCCCGCGCCGAGCCTGCGGATCTGCACCGACCTGTTCGCCTACTGTGCCGAGCACCTGCCGCGCTTCAACACCATCTCGATCTCCGGCTACCATATGGCCGAGGCCGGCGCGGACGCGGTGCAGGAGGTCGCCTTCACGCTCTCCAACGCGATCGCCTATGTCCAGGCCGCCCTCGACGCCGGGCTGGAGATCGACCGCTTCGCGCCCCGGCTGGCGTTCTTCTTCGTGGCGCGCACCACGCTGTTCGAGGAGGTCGCCAAGTTCCGCGCCGCTCGGCGACTGTGGGCCGACCTGATGGCCAGCCGCTTCGGCGCCCAGGACCCGCGCTCGCGGATGCTCCGCTTCCACACGCAGACCGCGGGGGTGCAGCTCACCGCCCAGCAGCCGCAGAACAACGTCGTCCGGGTGGCGCTCCAGGGCCTCGCCGCGGTCCTCGGCGGCACCCAGTCGCTGCACACCAACGCCTTTGACGAGGCGCTGGCGCTGCCGAGCGAGCACGCCGCGCGGCTGGCGCTGCGCACCCAGCAGGTCCTCGCCACCGAGACCGGCGTCACCGACACCGTCGACCCGCTCGGCGGGTCCTACTTCATCGAACGCCTCACCGACGAGGTCGAGGCGCGGGCCCGCGCGCTCATGGACGAGGTCGAGGAGCTCGGCGGCGCGGTCGCCGCGATCGAGCGCGGCTTCCAGAAGGAGCGCATCGAGCGCACCGCCTACGACCAGCTCCGCGCCGTCGAGCGCGGCGACCGGGTGGTCGTCGGCGTCAACCGCCACACCGAGGGCGAGGAGGAGCCGGTCCAGCTCCTCCAGCTCGACCCGGCCATCGCCAAGGCCCAGACAGGCTCGCTGGCCGCCATCCGCGAGCAGCGCGACAACCACGCGGTCCACGCCGCCCTCACCGACCTCCGCGACGCCGCCGAGGGCAAGGACAACCTCCTGGTCCCGATGCGCGAGGCCCTCCGCCACCTCGCCACCCTCGGCGAAGTCTGCGACACCCTCCGCGAAGCCTTCGGCGTCTACCGCCCGCCTGCCACCTTCTGACGGGTTTCTTGGGTCCTTTCGCCGGAGATGTGAGTGTCAGGTCTTGCCTTCTCCGAAAGGACCAGCGCTCATGTCCAACACCCTCCAGTTCATCCTGTATCTCCTTGCCTTTTTGTGCTTCCTGCTGGCCGCCTTCGGCCACCGAGCCTCCTGGGCGGGCCGCCTCAACCTGATCGGCCTCGGCCTTGCCCTCTGGGTCTTCGTGCCCATGGTGCTGGAACTGAGAAAGATCACCTCGTAGCCGAGGGCCTGCCGAACCAGAGACATTGCCACCAGGCCTGGCGGGTACCATCTGCCTATGCGTGTCGTGATCATTGGGGGAGGGCCGGGCGGCTATGAGGCCGCGCTGGTCGCCGCCGAGCTTGGGGCCGAGGTGACGATCGTCTCGGACGAGGGGCTCGGCGGGGCATGCGTGCTGTGGGACTGCGTGCCGTCCAAGACGCTGCTGACCTCGGCGCAGGCGTTTTCGACGCTGGAGACCGCGCCGGACCTGGGGGTGCACTTCCAGGGGGTGCCGTGGCATCAGGTGCCGACCTATGAGGTGGACCTGCCCACCATCATGCGGCGGGTCCGGGAGCTGGCCGACTCGCAGTCCGAGGACATCGGCAAGCGGGTCGAGGCCGACGGGGTGCGGTTCGTGGTCGGCAAGGGCTCTGTCGCCGACCCGCACACCGTGGAGGTGCACGACCGGGACGGCGGGCGGCTCATCGAGCGGCTCTCCTGCGACGCGATCCTGATCGCCACCGGGTCGGACCCGCGCACCATGGCGACCGCGCCGACCGACGGGGAGGTGATCCTCTGCAGCCAGGAGGTCTACCGGCTGAAAGAGGTGCCGGAGCGGCTGGTGGTGGTCGGGGCGGGGGCCACCGGGGCGGAGTACGCCACCGCGTTCCTGCGCTTCGGCTCGCAAGTCACCTTCGTGGTCAGCCGCGACCGGGTGCTGCCGGGCGAGGACGAGGACGCCGCCATGGTCATCGAGGAGGTGTTCGAGCGGCGCGGCCTTGAGACCGTCAAGAACGCCCGCGCCGCCTCGGTCGAGCGGACCAGCGCTGGCGGCGTCGTCCATCTGGAGGACGGCCGCACCGTCGAGGGCACCCATGTGCTGCTGACCATCGGGCAGGTGCCGCAGAGCGGCGGCCTCGGCCTGGAGCGGCTCGGCGTCGGCTTCAACCAGAGCGGCGGGGTGGTCATCGACGGGGTGAGCCGCACTTCGGTCCCGAACATCTACGCGGCCGGCGACGTCACCGGCAAGCTGATGCTCGCCTCGGTCGCGGCGATGCAGGGCCGCATCGCCATGTGGCACCTGCTCGGCCAGGCGGTCTCACCGCTGCGCTGGGACGCGGTCGCCGCCACCATCTTCACCGACCCGCAGATCGCCACCGTCGGCCTCTCCGAGCAGCGCGCCGCCAAGAAGGACATCGACGTCGTGGTCCACAAGCTCCCCCTGGCCGGCAACTCCCGCGCCAAGATGAGCAGCCTCCACGACGGCTTCGTCAAGCTCCTCGCCCGTCCCGGCTCCGGCACGATCGTCGGCGGCGCCGTGATCGCCGGCTACGCCTCCGACCTGATCGCCTCCATCTCCGCCGCCTGCTTCAACCGTCTCACCGCCGCCCAGCTCTCCCAGGCCTTCCAGATCTACCCGTCCTTCGCCGGCTCCATCCAGGAGTGCGCCCGCCTCCTCGCCGGCCGCATCCAGGGCACCTACCGGTACTGAACAGCCATTGCGGCGAGGAAGAGGAACACGCCATGGAGCCAAGCATTCCCGATTTCATTGAGCTTGCCGGATCGGTGCATGTCCCCGAGGAGCTGCGCGACCTGTCATGGGAGGAGATACGAGAGCGCGCGTGGAAAGCTCGGGGCGAGGAGCTTGAGGTTCTGAGTCGTACTGAGACATCCAAGCAGGACCGGACACGCGACTTCCCTTCTCCGAGTAATTGAGGTAAAAGGGACGCAACATCCACGCCACATTGAGTGGCCCGGGCGAGTGCAGCAACACTCCCCGGGCCGTGGCCGACACCCCACAGAAGGTGCCGACATGGGCAACGTTACCCCCATCCCTCTCATCCCGGTTAGTCCGTTCAACCCGCCGGAACGGTGACCGAGGACTTCGACCGTCGCAGGCGCGGAGCTTGGCGATGAGACCCGAGGACACCCATCCGCTGCCGGAGCTGGTGTTCGCCCAGGCGTCTCCCCGGTCGGTCGGGGGGACGTCGTTGTTCGAGGCGGGGCCGGTCACCCAGGACATGGCGGCGGACTTCATCTCCGATCCGGAGCTGCTGCGGCGGACGGCGGAGCAACTGGCCGCAGCCGGGTTCCAGGTGCTGAACGTCTCGGCGCAGACGGTCAACATCGCCGGGGCGCCCGCCCTCTACGAGGCGTACTTCCAGACCCAGCTGCGCACTGAGGAGCGCCCGGTGCTCAAGCCGGGGCAGCTGGAGGACACCGCCACCTTCATCGAGTCGAGCAGCACCGACTTGCCCGGGTTGATCGACGCGGCGCGCAGCCCGGCGGCGGAGCTGCTGGAGGGGGTCGCGATCGAG
>DASWDC010000169.1:0-2559 GCA_036395655.1 Actinomycetota bacterium
GCACGTCGCCCACACCGTCGAGAGCATCGTCCTGAAGCATGCCTGACGCCAGGCTGCTCTCGGTCATCCTGATCGTCTGTGTGGCAGTCCTGTTCGACTACTCCAACGGCTTCCACGACGCCGCCAACTCGATCGCCACCGTGGTCTCGACCAGGGTGCTCACCCCCCGGATCGCGGTGATCTGGGCGGCCGCGTTCAACTTTCTCGCCTTCCTGGTCTTCCACGTGCTGTTCCACACCAGCGTGGCCAACACCGTCGGCAAGTCGGTCTCCCCGGCGATCGTCAGCGAGGCGGTGGTGTTCGCCGGTCTGGCTGGCGCGGTCATCTGGAACTTCACCACCTGGTGGTTCGGGCTGCCGACCTCGTCGTCGCACGCGCTGATCGGCGGCTTTGTCGGCGCCGGTGTCGCCAAGGCAGGCTGGCACGTGGTGAACAGCGCCAGCCTCCGCAAGACCGTGCTGTTCATCGTGCTGTCACCGCTGTTCGGGCTGGTGTTCGCCTTCCTGTTGATGTTCGTGCTGATGTGGGTCTTCCACCGGTCGTCGCCGCGCCGGGTCGACCGCCTGTTCCGCCGCCTCCAGCTCTTCTCGGCGGCGGCCTTCAGCCTCGGCCACGGTGGCAACGACGCGCAGAAGACCATGGGGGTGGTGTCCGCGCTGCTGGTCGGCGCCGGCTACCTGCACCTCAACGCCAACGGCGACCTGCCGCTGCCGTTCTGGGTGGTGCTGCTCGCCTACGCGGCGATCGCGGCGGGCACCGCCACCGGCGGCTGGCGCATCGTCAAGACCCTTGGCCAGAAGATCACCGCGCTCAAGCCGATCGGCGGCTTCTCCGCCGAGACCGCCGCGGCCATCTCCATCTACATCGCCACCTTCCTCGGCATCCCGGTCTCCACCACCCACACCATCACCGGCGCGATCGTCGGCGCGGGCTCCACCCGCCGCCTCTCCGCCGTCCGCTGGGGCGTCGCCGGCCGCATCGTCTGGGCCTGGATCATCACCATCCCCGCCGCCGGCGCCCTCGCCGCGGTCGCCTACTGGCTGGTCGCCCAGCAAAACCACCTGATCCCCCTGCTGGCCCTGGCCGCCCTGCTGGTCCTCAGCGGCGCCCTGGTCGCCGCCCGCCGCACTCCGCAGCCGAGCGCCGAGCCCGGAACCGGAGCCCGTGTGAGCGCTGGCGCGGGCAGCGACTGAACGGCTCGACAACAAATCTGATTTTCAGATATGATGGTTGGCATGAGAGTCATGACAGCCACCGAGGCGTCCCGGCACTTCTCGGACCTGCTGGACGCGGTCGAACGTGGCGAGACAGTCAGGATCATGCGCGGCAGTCACCCAGTGGCCGAGATCGGCCCTGCTCCCCGCCGCACAGGTGCGGACCTCAGCGCGGCGCTGGCAGGCGTCGAACCACTGGATGAGGATTTCGCCAGCGACATTGCGGCAGCCTTGGCGCTGGTGAATTCGGAGGTGCCCGACCCGTGGGCCGACGCCTGATCCTGGATACGAACATGCTGATCGCCTACGAACGCGGCAGCTTCGACCGGTCGACGCTGCGCGACGACGAGCTTGCCGTCGCGGCGGTCTCCATCGCCGAATTCCGAACCGGGATCGAGCTCGCGGACACCCCGGAACGCGCGGCCAGGCGAGCGCGGACACTCGCCGCGATCACCTCGGTCATCGACGTCCTCGATTACACCGAGACCACAGCCGCGAAGCACGGCCGGCTGCTTGCCTATGTCCGTAAGCCAGGCACCCCACGCAACGCGCACGACCTCATCATCGCCGCCCACGCCGCCGAGACCGGACGCCTTGTGCTGACCCGCGATGCCAAGGCCCGTTTCGGTGACCTGCCGGGCGTCAACGCGATCAACGCCTGATCGGTAGCGGTAACGCCGAAACGGGGCAGAGATTACGGCTTGAGGGGCGCTTGCCCGGGTAGGATCTGGGGATGCGGCTTGCTGTGCTTGATGTCGGCTCCAATACCGTCCACCTGGTGGTGGTGGACGGGCGGCCTGACGGCACCTTCACGCAGGTCGGGCGGGAGCGGGAGACGCTGCGGCTGGCGGACTCGGCGTTTCCGGCGATGCTGCTGCCGGACGAGGCGGTCGAGCGGCTGAGCGCCACCGTCCTGCGGATGCGGAAGGTCGCCGACGACCTGCACGCCGATGCGCTGGCCGGGTTCGCCACCTCGGCGATCCGGGAGGCGCGCAACGGCGCCGAGGCGCTCGGGCAGGTGCGCGAGGAGACCGGGGTGCCGATCGCGGTGCTGGCCGGGGCCGAGGAGGCGCGGCTCACCTACCTGGCCGCGCGGCGCTGGACGGCCTTTTCCGGGCGGCGGCTGCTGGTGATCGACATCGGCGGCGGCAGCCTGGAGGTGGCCGGGGGAGAGGGCGAGCGGCCGGAGCTGGTCGAGAGCCTGCCGCTGGGTGCCACCCGGTTGTCGCGGCGGTTCGTCCGGTCGGACCCGGCCCGCCCCGACGACCTGGTGGCGTTGCGGACCCACGCCCTCGCGCTGCTCGGGCCGCTGGCCGATCTGGTGCGCGAACGGGAGTGGGACGCC
>DASWDC010000170.1:0-9077 GCA_036395655.1 Actinomycetota bacterium
CGTCGTTCCTGTGCTTCTCGGTCGGTGCGCTGGTCCCCTTGGCGACCTACCTGCTCGGGTTCACCTCCCTGTGGCTCGCCCTCGCCTTCGCCGCCAGGGTGCCGCTGTTCGCCAATAACCTGGGCATCTGGCTGGCGGGCACCGCCGGGGGCGCGATGCTGCTGGCCGGGCTGCTGGCCGGGACCTTCGCCAGTGT
The DNA here is from genome assembly GCA_036395655.1 of Actinomycetota bacterium. Taxonomy (GTDB): domain Bacteria; phylum Actinomycetota; class CALGFH01; order CALGFH01; family CALGFH01; genus DASWDC01. The sequence goes on from DASWDC010000170.1 coordinate 197, forward strand.
CCGGGGACCCGGCGCCGGCTTCCTCAACGGCCTGACGGTGTGGGCGCTGCTGGTGGTCGTCGGGCTGGCCGTGGGCGCGCCGCTGCTGCGGCTGTTCAACCTGACGCAGGTCGGCCCGCTGGTGCGCGACAACCACATCGTCCGCCAGTCACTCTGGACCGCTTTCATCGCGCTGCTGCTGAGCTGGGCGGCGGCCACCATCGGCGGGACGATCGGCGGCGCCGTGCCCCGCGACGACGGCTACGAGCTGATCGAGGAGGAGCCCGAGCAGTCACCCCTGCCCACCCGCCCGGACCTCGCTCAGGACGACCTCAACGGCGACGTCGTCAACCGCGACCCACTCACCTCCAACCCCTACCGCAGCTACGGGGGCTATTCGGGCCCCTGAGCCCATCGGCCCCGTCGCGCCGTTAGTATTGGCGCCATGACGAGCGCCCAGACTTCCGCCCGCACGGCCTGGTCGCTGGACGCGTTCACCCGTAGCGAGCGGTTCGTGATGCTCGGCGCGCTGCTCCTGACGGTGCTGCTCGGCGTCCTGCAGGGGCTCGGCGCCGGGGCGGTGGTCCGCTTCGCGGTCGCCGCGGTCGCGCTGGCGCTGCTGGCCGCCGTGGTCGGCGACGCGGTCGAGCAACTCGGCGCGCGGCTCACCGCCGGCGCGACCGGCGTGCTGCAATCGGCGCTCGGCAACCTGCCAGAGTTGTTCTTCGGCTACTTCGCCCTGCGCCAGAACCTGGTCGACGTGGTCCGCGCCACCCTGATCGGCTCCATCCTCGCCAACAACCTGCTGGTTCTCGGCCTCGCCTTCACGGTCGGCGGCCTGCGCCACGGCACCCAGCGCTTCCAGCGGGAGGCGCCCCGGCTGGCGGTCACCCTGATGATGCTGGCGGTGTCGGCGCTGATCCTGCCCACCTTGGCGGTCAGCCTCCACACCCCCGCGAGCACCCACATCGACGGCCTCAGCATCGCCTGCGCCCTCGTCCTGCTCGGCGTGTTCATCGCCACCATCCCGTCCTCGCTGCGCGCCGGCCCGGTTGGCACTCCCGTCACGCGCGCGGAGTCCGCCGGAAGCACGGGCGGAGGCGCGCCCGCCGCCGATCAGGAGGCACACCGGGCATGGCCGCTGTCGCACGCCGTGGCCGTCCTGCTGACCGCCAGCGTGGCGGCCGCGCTGGTGTCCGACTGGTTCGTGGACGTCCTCACGCCGGCCACCCAGACGTTGCACCTCTCCCAGACCTTCACCGGTCTGGTGATCGTCGCGATCGCCGGCAACGCGGTCGAGAACGTGGTCGGCGTCCAGTTCGCCGCCCGCAACCAAGCCGACCAGGCCGTCAGCGTGATCCTCAACAGCCCCCTGCAGATCGCCCTCGCCCTCGGCCCGATCCTGGTCCTCGCGAGCTTCCTGCTCGGCACCGCCCACCTGACGTTGGTGCTGCCGCCGCTGCTAGTTGTCACGGTCGCGTTGGCGACGCTGCTGCCGACGCTGATCGTCTTCGACGGCGAGTCCACCTGGCTGGAGGGCCTGGCGCTGATCGGCCTCTACGGCGTCATCGCAGCTTCTTTTTGGTGGGGGTAGTAGGGATACCCCGGGTGCGAGACTGCGCCGCGGCGGGGTTGGGGCGGCAGGGATACCCCGGGTGCGAGCCTGCGCCTTGGCGTGGGTGGCCCGGCGGGGTCCCGTTCTCCGCTCCGAACAGCAGGTCGCGAGAACGGGACCCCGCCGGGCCTACGGTGGTCCATGCGGCTCCGGCTCGCAGCTCACCCCTAGGACTCATCCCTAGGAAAGGTGTCGAGTGTGGTCAGGGCTCGCTGGGGGGCAGTTAGCTTCCCGGGGGGGAGGGGGTGGTGGCGCCGTAGGCGGCGTTGAAGCCGTCGGTGTCGGTGTCGGGGTTGGAGGGGGTGGAGACCTGGCGGTTGTTCTGGATCATGACGCCGCCGTCAGTGGCGGCGAGGGCGGGGTTGGCGCCGTTGGCGGTGCCTGGGTCGAAGGTGGCCTGGCCGTAGTGGGCGAGACGGGCGATGGCGCCGCCGACCGTGGGGGCCTCCTGGATCCACTCGACCGAGGTGCCGGGGCCGGTGTAGGTCCGGGTGGTTGAGAAGGTCGCGCCGGTGGTGGTGTCGGTGATCCGGATGGTCCAGCTGGTGCCGCTGTTCTGGGACACCGACGCGGTGAACACGTCGCCCGGGTGCACGGTGATGGAGGGGATCACCGTCTCGGCGGCGGGCAGGATCTCCCACCAGGCGGCGTAGTGCGCCGACCCGTTGAAGTAGTCCTGCTCGGTGCCGGTCTGGATCAGGTTGCTGTTGTTGAACCCGTCGATGCCGACCCAGCTCGACGAGTAGGTCGGCCTGGCGGTCCGGGCCGCCGTCGGCACGGTCCACCGGGCCGTGGCGCTGTGGTAGGCGCCGGTCTTGGCGTAGCCGGACCAGTTGCCGGACGCCCAGCTGGCATTGATCGTGTTGGCCAGCGAGGCGATCCTCGGCGTATGGAAGATCGCTGGTGCCGCTCCCGCCGCAGCCGTAGGTCCTGCCCAGGCTGCCATCGAGGCAAGCAGACCGACTGCCGCGAGACACCGCCGTATGCGCATATTCCACCTCCCGTGTTATCCGCGTTAGGTGCGCATTGCCGGTCAACTATGGCAAACGTTTGCGAGGTTGTCACTTTGTGCAGGTCAGGGCAATACGGGCATGCTCAGGTGGAGCAGCTCGAAGTGCATGCCGTCGGGAACCAGGAAGCGGCCGCCCCAGGTGAAGCCCCAGCGCTCGAAGATCGCGACCAGGCGCGGGTCCTGGGTGGGGCGTGCGCCGAGGGGGTTGGCGCGGGCGTTGAGGTCGATCGCGGTACCCCAGGCGTGGTGGGCGATGCTCGGTCCGGGGTCGCCGGGGATCAGCCGGGCGGCGTAGCAGCCGGCGAAGTCGTCGCGGTGGACCAGTCCGCCGAGCCCGCGGCGCTGCACCTCGGCGAGCGCGCCGCGGAGCTGCGGGAAAATCGCGCGGTTGCAGGTCGCCGGGCCGAGCAGCGGCACGCTGGCGGTGGTGATGTGCGCCGCGACCCAGCGCGGGTCCAGGGTCAGCCAGCCGCCGGGCGCCGGCGTGGGCTTGGCGGCGAACTCGCCGCTGAGGGTCTTCTCCTCGACCGGTGCCAGCACCGCGTCAGCCTGGCGCAGGTAGCGGGCCTGTCCGGGCCCGCGGATCCGCAGCGCGGTGCCGGCCGGGAGCAGCGCCCGGATCCGGGCCGCGACCGTCTGCCAAGCTGTTCCCGGGTCGGTGGCGAGCAGCAGGTAGCGGTCGGTCGTCTGGCCGAGCGCCGCCGCGGTCGCGCGGGAGACCAGCAGCTCGTGCGCGCCGGTCGCCGCGTCGGGCACCACCCCGGCGACCGGGACCCGCCGCGCCGCCCCGCCGCCGGTGCCCGGCGAGGGGATCAGGTCGAGGGCGCCGCCCGCACCGAGGCGCCGCAGCCGCGCCGAGGCCGCCCCCACACGGCCTACCCGCGCTCCAGCGGGGCGAGCAGGCTCCCGGCGACGGCCGGCACGAACGGCGCCAGCGCCGCCGGGTCGGCGCCCGCCAGCTCCAGCGGGATCGCCATGCCCGACGGCGGCTTGTCCACCGCCCGGCCGCTGGCGTCGAACGAGCGGGTCAGCCACACCGTCCCGCTCACCACCGCCGCCACCCGCCGCACCCCGGGAAGCGCGCTGACCCGGGCCGCGAAACGCGCCGGCAGCCCGTCGGAGACCCACACCAGCATCGTCCCCGGCGCCACCACGGCCGCCGCCCCTGTCACAGCCCCGGTCACAGCCCCGGTCCCAGCTCCAGCCCCAGCTCCGGGAGCGGCGCCCCTGGGCGCGGTCGCCGCCGCCGGTGCCGCCGGGCTGGCATGGTTGCGGTGCGTCCCCGCGCCGCACCCGGCGAGGGCGAGGCTCAGGCTGAGCCAGACGGCGAGCAGGGTTCCAGGGGAATGACGATGCCGGGTGCCGGTCTCAGGTTCCATAGCGCAGTGCGGTGGCCGGGGAGTCTGTTCCGCGTAACAGAGCATCTCATCCCAAATGGCCTACGGCGAATGCGCGACGCTCGGCACGGTCGGTCCCGCACCGATTCCCGTAACGGCCGAAGCGGGAGGAATGGCCGGCCAGTTGCTTCCGGTTCGGCGGTGCGGCGGTGAAAATGGGCCTGAGCCGGTACGTCCGGAACCGGAACCAGAACCAGAAGCCGCTGCTTCGAGTGGGTGCATGGTTCGTCCCAGCCGTCCGGCGGCCCGTCCGTCGGCGTTGCGCCTGTATTACGCGGTTGTGTCCATGGCCGGCCTGGCCCTGTTCGGGGTGCTGGCGGCGAGAGGAGGCATCGCGGGGCTCCGGCACGCGCCGGTGGCGTTCTGGCTGTTCGCCGTGTGCCTGCTGGTGAGCGAGCTGATCCCCATCGTGGTGCCCGGCAGCCAGGGGCCGGTCGAGGGCTTCGTGATGTCGGACGCGTTCGCCTTCGCCCTGCTGCTCGGCTGGGGCACGGCGGCGGCGGTGCTGGTCGGCGTGGCCGTCTCGGTCGCCGCCGACCGGGTCCACCGCCGGCCGCTCGGCGCGCTCGCCTTCAACGCCGGCCAGTACGGCATCGCCCTTGCCGCCGCCGGCGGCCTCTACGCCCTCGCCGATGGGCATCGCCCCTTCCACGCGGGGCAGTTTCCCGCCTTCGTCGCGGCGGCGCTGGTGTTCATCGTCCTCAACGAGGCGTTCGTGCGGGTGGCGCTGGCCTTGGACGAGCATGCCCCGCCGCACCCCCGATCCTGGTCATTGCTGGAGGGCGTCCGGGCGCAGGCCCTGCCGGCCGCGATGCTGTTCGGGGTGGCGCCGGTCGCGGTGCTGCTGGCGGAGCGGGGTGCCGCGCTGCTGCCGCTGCTGGTGCTGCCGCCAGTGGCGGTCTACCTCGCGAGCAGAGGAACCCTCCAGGCGGAGACGCGCCTGCGGGAGAGCGAGCGGCTCAAGGACGACCTGCTCGCCACCGTCTCCCATGAGTTGCGCACCCCCCTGGCCAGCATCAGCGCGCTGCTCAACACCTTGCGCCAGCACGGCGGGCGCCTGGAGCCGGCGCAACGCGAGGAGTTCCTCGGCATCGCCGTCACCCAGAGCGAGCAGCTCCGCCACATGATCGAGCAGATGCTGCTGGCGGCACGCCTGCGCCACGACGGCGGCCCCGCGGCGCCGCCCACAGGGCCACCGGTCGACGCCGCCGCGCTGGCGCTCCGGGCCACCCAGATGGCCCGCCTCGCCCACCCGGACCGGCCCATCGACCTGGAGCTGGAGCTGACAGCGGAGGCCGGCCCCGGCGCTGTGCTACCGGTGCGGGCCGACCAGGAGGCGGTCCTGCGGATCCTCGGCAACCTGCTCGACAACGCCGTCAAGTACAGCCCGCCACGGCTGCCGATCCGGGTGGAGGCCCAGCGTGAGCGCGAGGCCGCCGTGCTCGCGGTGGAGGACCGCGGCCCTGGGATCCGGCCGGCCGACCGGGAGCGCGCCTTCGAACGCTTCACCCAGCTCGGCCCGGCCCATCCCGGCGCGCCCCAGACCAGCGGGCTCGGCCTTGGTCTCCACATCGCCAGGCAGCTCGCCCGCGCCAACGGCGGCGAGCTGGTCCTCGCCGACGGCGCGGGAGGGCGCGGGGCCCGCTTCGAGCTGCGCCTCCCGCTGGCCGAGCCCGACTCCGCGATCCAGCGGGAGGCGGCCGCGGCGCCTGATCCCCGGCGGCGCTGATCCGCTGCGACGGGCCGCGACGAGGCAGCCCGCGAGCGCCCGCGAGCGCCCGCGAGCGCCCGCGGGCGAGCATCGGCGCCGATCTGGCAAGCTACGCGCGTGAACGACGGTGGTGGCGGCCTAGAGCGGCTCGATGACTGAGCGCTACGACCTGGTGGTCGTGGGCGGCGGCATCATCGGGCTGGCCACCGCCCGGGAGCTGCGGCGACGCTTCCCCGACGCCTCCATCCTGGTGGTCGAGAAGGAGCGTGCCTGGGCGCTGCACCAGACCGGGCACAACAGCGGCGTGATCCACTCGGGCATCTACTACACCCCCGGGAGCCTCAAGGCGCGGCTCTGCGCGGCGGGCAGCCAGAGCATGGTCGCCTTCTGCCACGAGCGGGGCGTCCCGGTCGCCGTCCCCGGCAAGCTGATCGTGGCGAGCGAGCCGCGGGAGCTGCCCCGGCTGGAGGCGTTGCTGGAGCGCGGGCGCGCCAACGGCCTGACGCTGCGGCGGCTCGACCCGGCGGAGATCCGCGAGCGCGAGCCGCACCTGCGCGCCCTCGCCGGGATCGAGGTGCCCACCACCGGGGTGGTCGACTACCGGCAGGTCGCCGCCGCGCTGGTCCACCTCCTCCAGGAGGAGGGCGTGGCGCTCCGCCTCGGCACCGAGGTCCGCGGGTTCGCCAGCGGCAACGGCGCCAAGGGCCGCGAGCACCTCCTGCACACGCATGCGAGCGACGGCGACCTGCGCGCCGGCTACCTGGTGACCTGCGCGGGGCTGCACGCCGACCGGCTCGCCCGCGCCGCCGGCGCCGACCCGGGCACGCGGATCATGCCGTTCCGCGGCGAGTACTACGAGCTGTCCCCCCGGGCCAGGGACCTGGTCCGCGGGCTGGTCTATCCGGTGCCCGACCCGGCGTTCCCGTTCCTCGGGGTGCACCTGACCCGCACCCTGGACGGCAATGTCCACGCCGGCCCGAACGCGGTCCCGGCCGCCAGCCGCGAGGGGTACACCTGGGGGTCGGTGAGCGCCCGCGACCTCGCCGCCACCTTCGCCTATCCCGGCTGGTGGCGGCTGGCCCGCCGCTACTGGCGCACCGGCATGCGGGAGATCACCCGCTCGCTGTCGACGCGCGCCTTCCTCGCCGACCTGCGGCGCCTGTATCCCGAGGTGAGCGCCGCCGACCTGCTCCCCGCCCCGGCGGGCGTGCGCGCCCAGGCGCTCGGCCGCGACGGCCGCCTGGTCGACGACTTCGTGATCGCCCACACCGACCGCGCCACCCACGTCTGCAACGCCCCCTCCCCAGCCGCCACCGCCTCGCTAGAGATCGCCCGCACGATCGTCGCCGGCCTTCCCGACGACGCGGCTGGCGGCCGGCCGTCCCGTTGACCGATCCGTTCCCGTTCCGGGAAGTCCAGTAAGGAGGCAGCCGTGACCGCAGCGTCCAGCGACGGCCCAAGGGATCCCCGCAGAGACCTCCGTGGCGCTGGAGCGCTGGTGACCGGCGGTGGCTCCGGCCTCGGCGCGGCCACCGCCCGGGAGCTGGCCCGCCGGGGCGCCCGGGTCGCGGTCATCGACCGGGACGAGGAGGCCGCGGCCGGGGTCGCCAAGACCCTGGGGGAGCTTGGCCGGGCGTTCACCGCCGACGTCACCGACGAGGGCCAGCTCAAGGCCGCCGTCGACGGCGCCGCCGCGGCGTTCGGCGGCCTCCGCGTCGCGGTCTGCTGCGCCGGGGTCGGGGTCGCCCAGCGGGTCCTCGGCCGCGACGGGCCCGCCAGCCTGGAGCTGTTCGAGACGGTGCTGCGCGTCAACCTGACCGGCACCTACAACACCCTGCGCCTGGCCGCCGCCGCGATGGCTGGCAACGACCCCGACGCCGACGGCCAGCGCGGCGTGGTGGTCATGACCGCCTCGGTCGCCGCCTTCGACGGCCAGATCGGCCAGACCGCCTACTCCGCCTCCAAGGGCGGCGTCGCCGCGCTCACCCTGCCGGCCGCCCGCGACCTGTCCCGCAACGGCGTCCGGGTCTGCACGATCGCCCCGGGGATCTTCGACACCCCGATGCTCGCCGGCCTGCCCGAGGCGGCCCGCGAGTCGCTCGCCGGCGGCGTCCCCTTCCCGCACCGCCTCGGCACGCCCGAGGAGTATGCCCTGCTGGCCTGCCAGATCGCCGAGCACCCCTACCTGAACGGCGAGGTCATCCGCCTGGACGCCGCCCTGCGGATGGCGCCGAAGTAGGGCCCGGCGGGTGGTGCGGGCTCCACGGTTCCGGGAGCGGCTCGCGGCGCGGAAGGGCCCGGAGGACGACGCCGAGCACGCGGTCGACCGGGAAGTAGCCGATCGCCTGCGAGTCAAGGCTCATGTCGCGGTTGTCGCCCAGCAGCACGACCATGCCGGGCGGCACGCGGTCTTCCTGGCGGCGGGCGAGCGCGGGTGCGTCGTGCCGTGGTATCGGGTCGCCTGGTACCGCCGCGAGCCGTTTGATCAGCCACCGCCGCGAGCGCGCGTCGGTCCGGGATGACACGGGTTGGCGGTGCCAGCCGCCGGTGAGGGTGGCGGGCTGCTCGGCGACCACGACCTGTCCGGGGGAGAGGGCCGAACCACGGAGGACGAGGACGCGGTCGCCGTCATGGTAGGTCGGTTCCATGCTGGTTCCCCGGACCGTCACCGCGACCAGCTTGCGCCGCAGCGCCGCTGTGGCCAGCAGTATCGCCGCGGCCGGCCCGGTCTGGGCCGTCACGGTACGGCGCCCATGAACGCGGTCGTCCCGGCCGTTTCAGCCTCGGCCTGCTGGGCGTCGATCTGGTAGTTCGAGGCCTGCAGGGTGAACAGCCGTGCGTACGCCCCGCCGAGCGCCATCAGGCTGGGGTGGTCGCCGTGCTCGGTGACCTGACCGTCCCGCAGCACGGCGATCGTGTCGGCGTCGCGCACCGCGCCGAGGCGATGCGAGATCAGCAGGCTGGTCTTTCCGCTGCGATGGCACCGCAGGGACGTGTGGATCTCGTGCTCCGCCTCGGCGTCGAGTCCCGCGGAAGGCTCGTCGAGGATCATGAGGTCGCACTGGTCGCGGAGGACCGCCCGGGCGATCGCGAGGCGCTGCTCCTGCCCGCCGGAGAGGCACACCCCCGTTTCGGGGTCGTCCCTGTCAGCTTCTGAGAGAAACATC
>DASWDC010000171.1:0-7145 GCA_036395655.1 Actinomycetota bacterium
CTCCTGGCTGGCGTTGGCCACGAACACGCGGATGAAGTCGCGGTTGCGGCCACCGGTGAGCGGCAGATTGCGCAGCTTGTTCGCGAAGGCCTCGAACTCGGCCACCGGGAACACGTAGAGGCAGCGCTCTGTGCCCATGCCTTTCGTGAAGACCATGTCCTGTCCCAGCTCGTCACGGAACTTGCGCGGCAGGATCACGCGGCCCTTCGGGTCGAGGGAATGGTCGTGGGTCCCGATGAACACAGACCCCTCCCTCCCTCAGACCGTCTGGCGCCTTTCTCCCCCACTTGACTCCACTTTACTCCACCGACTATCCACCGTCAACGCGGTTAACAGTTCGTTATACGAAATAGAAATTGCGCCTGAGCAGCGGAAATACAGCTTTGTATTTTCACGAATGGGACGAATTCAGCGAACCGCTTCGCCTCCACCGCGCTCCACTTCCGCAGGTCAGGAGGCTACGGCTGGCGGGTGGTGACCGTGACCGCCGGCGCCTGGCGGGGCGGCTGGCGCAGTGCGTTCTCAGGGCTTTGCAGCAGCTCCGGCGGGATCTGCACCGGGTTCGCCACGAAGGGTGTTTCGCCTTCGGGGAGCAGGATGCGCTGGACCGAGAAGGTCGACTGCAGCGCGTCGGTGCGCAGCGAGTCCACGGTGATCCGGTCGACCGCCAGGGGCCGCCGGCTGTGGGTGTCGAAGTAGAGCACCTCGGCGCTGTAGGGCTGCGGGTTCTTGTTGCGGAACCCGTCGGGGCCGGCGGCGCCGGTGGTGCCGTCGGTGACCATGCGGGTGCCGTTGACCAGCTGGAGGCCGAAGGCGTGCAGGTGGCCGTCGAGGACGGTGGCCACGTGCCCGGCCGCGTAGGTGGCCAGCTGCGGGTCGTGGACCAGCAGCACGTCCGGGCGCGGGACGCGGGCGTCGATCGCCTCGCCGACCTCGATGCTCTTGCTGCGCTTGAGCAGCTCGAACTCGTCGGTGCGGTAGCCCTCGCCGGGGCTGAAGGAGGGGTCGCCGACGCCGTAGAAGCTGATCCCGCGGATGGTGGTGGCGGACCAGTTGAGGACCCGTGCGTTGGGGTTGTGGGCGACCGCGCGGACCATGTCGGGGCTGTCGTGGTTGCCTTTCACGAACAGGTACGGCAGCTGCTTCCCGTTGGCCTGGAACCCTCGGACCTTGGCGGCGATGGCGGGTTCGATCGGCAGGCCCCAGGTGCCCATATCGCCGGTGTCGACCACGCCGTCGACCTCGAAGTAGGCGGCGAGCCGCTGGGCCAGGTCGAAGCCGGTCGGGTTGAGGTGCAGGTCGGAGACGTGCAGCACCCGGACGGTGCCGCCGCCGGCGAGGTCCGGCGGCGGCTGGGCGAGCGCGTCGTAGGCGCGGTTGAGGTTCTCGCTGATCAGCGCCATCTCGTCACGCAGGGTGTGGAGGCGCTGCACCCCGGTGCGCACGTCACCGATCAGGGTGGGCGCGTACTCCACCGTGCCCTGGTAGCGGGGCGCGCGGAAGGCCGTGACGTCGAAGGTCGCGACGGTCGGGATCAGCAGCGCCTGCAGCGCGATCGCGCCGCCGAGCAGGCAGCGGCGCAGCACCCGCCAGCTCCGCCGCCGGAACGCGATCACCCCGAGCAGGCTGCCGGCGAGCCCGAGCAGGGCGAGCTTCAGCAGGAACACGGCGGCGGCGCGGTCCGCCTGGCGCTCCAGCGGCGCCAGGGCGTCCGCCAGGCCGCCGCTGGCCGGGGCGTTGTCGATCATCCGGCCGAGCTCCGGGACGTCCACGTCGTCGAGGGTGGCGTGGAAGGCGATCGGACCGAGATGGGTGCGGGCGGAGACCGACCCGAACGGCGGCAACGCCAGCCGGCTCGAACCGGAGAGGGCCGGGCGGGCGGACAGCCGCACGGTGACCGGGCCGATGCGGGCGTCCTCATGGACCAGGAAGGTGACCGCCAGCAGCGCCCCGATCGCCCCGGCGAGCAGCGGCAGCAGCCACGGCGCCAGGGTGCGGGCGATGCGGCCAAGGGGCTGGGCGGACGACAGGACGCGCCGCGCCCTCAAGCTGAGCTTCAGGCTGGGACGGCGCCCGCCTCCAGCTGCGAGCCATCCAGGCCGTCCAAGCCGAGGAAGGGCGCCCAGCCAGGCTCGACGCGGCCGACTGCGATCACGATCCACAGCGTCTCCTTGGGCGCTCGGGGTTCGCGACGCAGACGGAGTCCCACCTCGTGCGGGAGCCGGTCCTCCTTGTGGCTGTTACAGCGCCGGCAGGCGGCCACCACGTTTTCCCAGACGTGGAGGCCCCCCCGTGAGCGCGGTATGACATGATCGACGTTCTCTGCTCGTACGCCACAGTACTGGCACAGGTAGTCGTCACGCACGAACACCGCCCTGCGCGAGAGCCCCGCGCGGGCGCGGAACGGCACCTTCACGAAGTACCGCAGGCGGATCACGCTGGGCGCCTGGAGGGCCAGGCTGGCGCCCCTGACCAGGCCAGCGCCGGGGACCAGGACATCGGCCTTCTCCTTGAGCACCAACACCACCGCCCGCCGCACCGGCACGACGCAGATCGGCTGATATGACGCATTCAGGACGAGGGCTCGCTCCAAACCGCGCTCCCATCGGCAACCACGGCAACCACGGGACGTGACCGCAGTATAACGGGGAGCTTCAAGCACAATCAGGCGTCCTGGAAACCCTGGGCAGCCGCAGCCCCGAGAGGCTCCCCGAGAGGCTCCCTAGAGGTCGTCGCCGAGCCGGTCGGAGGCGCGCCGGGCGGGCGCGTCGGGGATGAACACCCGGAACGAGGAGCCGCCGCCAGGGCGATCGTCGACCCAGGCCCGTCCGCCGTGGAGCTGGGCGAAGCGGGCCACCAGCGACAGGCCGATGCCGACGCCCGGGGCGTGGGACGGGACCTCCGGGCCGCGCCGGAACGGCTCGAAGACGCTGGCGCGCAGCTCCGGGGGAATTCCCGGGCCGGCGTCCTCGACCGCCAGCAGCACCCCGTCGCTCTCGCGCCGCAGGCGCACCCACATCTGGGTGTCGGCATCGGTGTGGCGGGCGGCGTTGGCGAGCAGGTTCTCGACGATCCGCTCGACCTTGCCGGCGTCCAGGGCGACGCTCACCGGCTCGGTGTCCAGGTCCACCTCGCGGCCGTTCAGCAGGCACCACTCCTCGGCGACCCGCTGGACCAGGGCGGCGACGTCGGTGGGGCGGCGCTTGGGCGCCATGATCCCGCGGCTCAGCCGGTCCAGGTCGAGCAGGTCGGTGAGCAGCCGGTCGAGCTTGCGGGCGTTGGCGACCAGCCGGGCGATCAGGTCGGCGGAGTCGGCGGCGGGCAGTTCGTCGCCGGCTCGCTCCAGGGTGAGGGCGATGCCGATCACCGCCGCCAGCGGGGTGCGCAGCTCATGGGAGACGGCGTCCAGGAAGGTGTTCTTCATCTCGTCGAGCGAGCGCAGCCGCTGGGCGGCCTGGCGCTCGCGCTCCAGCGCCTCCTTGACGCGCTGCTCGGCGAGCTTGGACTCGGTGATGTCGAACAGCACGCCCTGCCAGAACAGTGGCGTGTCGTCCTCGTCGCGCAGCAGCACGCACTCGTCGCGCACCCAGACCACCCGCCCGTCGCGGGTGAAGCTGCGGTACTCCATCCGGAACGGCTCGCCGCTCTGCTCGCAGCGGGCCTCCTCGGCCAGCACCCGCTCGCGGTCGTCGGGGTGCAGCTGGGCCTTCCAGGAGTTGGGGACGGCGGCCTCCTCCTGGGTGAAGCCGAACATCGTCTCCACATAGCGGTTGGCGTACATGTGGGAGCCGCCGATCTTGAAGTCCTCGCTGTAGACCAGCGCCGGGATCATCTCGACCAGGGTGCGGTAGCGGGTCTCGGAGCGGAGGCTGGCGGCGTAGCGGCGGCTGGTCTCCAGGGCGATCGCGGCGAGCTCGGCGAACTGCTCGATGATCGCGATCTCGTCGCCGGTGAAGCTCCGCTCCGGATCCATCGAGCCGAGGCCGATCACGCCGGACACGATCCCGCCCGACAGCAGCGGCACCCCCAGCACCGACCGCAGCGGCGGGGAGTTCTTGACCCGGACGCGGTCGGGCCAGGTGGCGTAGTCGTCCACGGTGAAGGGCGCGGCGGTGTCCCAGACCCGGCCGGTCAGGCCCTCGCCCTTGCGGATCTGCAGGCCGACCAGGCACTCGTAGGCGCCGATGCCGACCCGCAGGACCAGCTCGTCCTCGTCGGCTTCGGGTTCACGGAGGCAGACGTAGCCGTGCGGGATTCCGGTCACCTTGGCGGCGCTGGTGACGATCTGGCGGAGCAGGTCGTCGCCCTGGGCCCTGCCGGAGAGCTGCTGGGAGGTCTCCTGCACGGCCTCCAGGAAGCCCATGCCGGCTTCCGGATGCTGCTCAGTCAACCTGTGCCTCCACCGCGATCACGTCCTGTTCGCCCGGGGAGCGCCCCTTCGAGATTTCCGGGCAGCACTGAGGGGCATGAATGGGGCATGCGGTTGGAACGGTACCGCATTGCTCAAGCATCGAGGTAGAGCGCGTGAAACCACAGGTCCGCGAGCGTCCTGACGGTCAGGTCGCGGTCAAGCGGCTCCTTGCGTACCGCGCGCAGGTACATGGTCTGCTCGGCCATTGCCGCCAGGGCGGCCGCGGCGGTGTCGGGGTCGACCGGGCGGGTGACACCCTGGCTCTGGGCACGTTCGATGTTGCGGGCGATGCGGTTACGGAACTGGCGCCGTACCTCGTCCAGGACCGCGCCGAGCTCGGGGTCCTGGACCGACGCCTCGGTCGCCAGCGCGATCACGTCGGCGTCGCGGTCGTAGAGGTCGGCGAGGCCGCCGAGCACCTCCATGAGGCTGGCGCGGACGCCGCCGGCGCGCCACGGCTGGGACGCCAGGTCGACCAGGGTCGCGGCGTTCTCCTGGATCAAGGCGACCAGCGCCGCACGCTTGTTCGGGAAATATGCGTAGAAGGTCCCGTGGCCGACCCCGGCGCGGCTGACCACGTCCTCGACCCTTGCCTTGGCGTAGCCCAGCTCGGCGAACGCCCGCCGCGCGGCGACGAGCAGCTTGGCGCGTGTCTCCAGTCCCGTTGGCACCCACCAAGCTTATCGAGCCGATCCCGGAGCCCCAAAGCCACCCCCGGAACCGGTCGCCGCGCTGCGGTGTACCGAGCGGTGTATCCCCGCGCGAACCTACCGATTCCGCCGGACCAATCCGTAACTTCGTGGATACAATCGTTGCTCACAGGCTGTCCAGGAAAGGAGCCCGCCCGGTGGCCACAACCCGGCCTGAAACGGGAGGGATGGACGCTCTCGCCGAATCCTTCGGGAAGATCCGCGGCAATATCCAGCGGGTCATCCAAGGCAAGCCGGAGGCTGTCCGCCTGACCCTCATCGCCCTGCTCGCGGAGGGCCACCTGCTGATCGAGGACGTCCCCGGCGTCGGCAAGACCATGCTGGCCAAGGCGCTTGCCCGCTCGATTGACTGCTCGGTCCGCCGCATCCAGTTCACCCCCGACCTGCTGCCCTCGGACGTGACCGGCGTGAGCGTCTTCAACCAGGAGCGGGGCGACTTCGAGTTCAAGCCGGGCGCCATCTTCGCCAACATCGTGCTCGGCGACGAGATCAACCGGGCCTCGCCCAAGACCCAGGCGGCCCTGCTGGAGTCCATGGAGGAGCGCCAGGTCACCGTCGACGGCACCACCTACCAGCTCGGCGTCCCGTTCATGGTGGTGGCGACCCAAAACCCGATCGGGCATGAGGGCACCTACCCGCTGCCGGAGGCGCAGCGCGACCGCTTCATGCTGGAGCTGGAGATCGGCTACCCGACCCGCGAGGCCGAGATCGAGATCCTGGAGGGCCACGGCCGGGTCTCCAAGCTGAGCGACATCGCGCCGGTCGCCGACGCGCCCACGGTCGCTCAGATGATCGAGAGCTGCCGCAACGTCCACGTCGCCGACAGCCTCAAGCGCTACATCGTGGACCTGGTCCGCGCCACCCGCGACCACGCCGACCTGGCGCTGGGCGCGAGCCCGCGCGCGGCGCTGGCGCTGCTGCGCGCCGCCCGGGCGGGCGCCGCCACCCACGCCCGCGACTACGTCGTGCCCGACGACATCAAGGAGCTGGTCGTCCCCGTGCTGGCCCACCGGATGATCCCCGCGCCGGAGGCGCAGATGGCCGGCCGCAGCGCCGTCGACGTGCTCGCCGACATCGTCGAGTTCGTCCCGATCCCGATCCGTGGCCGCGGCCAGGCATAGGGATCCAGGCTGATGCGCAGGGTGCCGCGCCTGTTCACCTCGCGGGCGGCCGGGTTCTTCGCGGCGGCGCTGGGGCTGTACCTGGCCGGGCGGCTCACCGGCGCCTCCGAGCTGTACATGCTGGCGGTCGCCTGCCTGGCGCTGCTCGGCGGCAGCTACCTGGTGGTCCGCTGGGGCAACTACCGGCTCGCCTGCAGCCGCACGGTGCGGCCGGTGCGGGCGTCGATGGGCGGCCGCATCGCGGTCACTGTCCGGCTGGTCAACTCCAGCCGCCTGGAGACCGGCGTGCTGCTGCTGGAGGACCGGCTCCCCTACCAGCTCGGCACCCCGGCCCGCTTCGTGATCCCGGGGATCGGCGGCGAGGACAAGCAGCTGCTCCACTATGAGCTGCCCGCCACCACCCGGGGCCGCTACACCATCGGCCCACTGGCGGTGCGGCTGGTCGACCCGTTCGGCCTCGCCCAGGCCGGCTCGGAGCTGGCCGGCACCTCCGAGGTGATCGTCCACCCCCGGGTGGAGGCGCTGTCGCCGCCAGCGCTCGGCGGCGAGCTGGCCAGTGCCGCCGCGACGCGGGTGCGGCACCTGTTCAGCCAGGGCGACGAGTTCTACACCACCCGGGAGTACCGCGACGGCGACGACCTGCGCAAGGTCCACTGGCGTTCCTCGGCCAAGCGGGGCCAGCTGATGATCCGGCAGGAGGAGCGGCCCTGGCAGGCGCGGGCGCTGATCGCGCTGGACCTGCGCCACGCCGCCCACCGCGGCCAGGGCGGCCAGGCCTCCTTCGAGCGGGCGGTGTCGATCGCCGCCTCGATCGCGCTGCGGCTCGGCCAGTCCGGCTACGAGATCGCCCTGGTCACCGACGACGGCCACCAGGTCCGCCCGCCGGGTGGCTCCGACCAGGCC
>DASWDC010000172.1:0-10468 GCA_036395655.1 Actinomycetota bacterium
CCAGGAGCAGTGGCCGCCGCCGGTGAGGTGGTAGGTGCCGTGCTGGCCGCCGCCGACCAGCGCGCGCAGGCCGGCGGCGAGGTCAGCCGACCAGGTGGGGCTGCCGACCTGGTCGGCGACCACCTGGAGGGTGTCGCGTTCGGCGGCGAGCCGCAGGATCGTCTTGACGAAGTTGCGGCCCGCCCGGCCGTAGACCCAGGCGGTGCGGACCACGTAGTGGCGGTCCCAGACGTCGCGGAGGGCCTGCTCGCCGGCGAGCTTGGAGCGGCCGTAGACGCTCTGGGGCGCGGGGGTGTCGTACTCGCCGTAGCCGTCGGGGCGGGTCGTGGCGCCCTGCCCGTCGAAGACGTAGTCGGTGGAGAGATGCAGCAGCTCCGCGCCGGCCTCGCGGCAGGCGAGCGCCAGGTGCCGGGGCCCCAGGCAGTTGTCGCGGAAGGCCCGGTCCTGGTCGCGCTCACAGCCGTCCACGTCGGTCATCGCGGCGGCGTTGAGCACCAGATCGGGTTCGACCCGGGCGACGGTGGCCGCGACCGCGACCCGGTCAGCGACGTCCAGCTCGGCGTGGCCGAGCGCCACCAGCTCCTTGGCGTCGGCGAACGCGGCGGCCAGGTCGCTGCCGACCTGCCCGCCCGCGCCGGTGACCAGCACCCGCATGGCGGCCTACTCCCCCGCCGGGTCCGGGTCGGCCGGGCCCGCCGGCTGGCTGGTACGGCCGACCTGCAGGGTGCGGGTCGCGCCGGCCGGCTTGAGTGGTCGCCACCAGGCCTCGTGCTCGCGGTACCAGGCGATCGTGGCGGCCAGGCCGGCGTCGAAGTCGTAGGCGGGGGTCCAGCCGAGCTCCCGCACCCTGGTGGCGTCCAGGGAGTAGCGCCAGTCGTGGCCGGGCCGGTCGCTGACGTACTCGATCAGCTCCTCGCCGGCGCCGAACGCGGCCAGGATGCGGCGGGTCAGCTCCAGGTTGCTGACCTCGTTGCCGGAGCCGACGTTGTAGATCTGGCCGCTGCTCCCGCGCCGCAGCACCAAGTCGATCGCGCTGCAGTGGTCGAGGACGTAGAGCCAGTCGCGGATGTTGCCGCCGCTGCCGTAGAGCGGCACCTTGTGCCCGTCGATCAGGTTGGTGACGAACAGCGGGATGACCTTCTCGGGGAACTGGCAGGGCCCGTAGTTGTTGGTGCAGCGGGTCACCACCACGTCGAGCTTGTGGGTGGTGGCATACGACAGCGCCACCAGCGAGCCGCCCGCCTTCCCGGCCGAGTACGGCGACGACGGCTCCAGCCGGTCGTGCTCGCGAAACGACCCGTCGACGATCGGGCCGTACTCCTCGTCGGTGCCGACCTGCAGGAAGCGGCCCACGCCCGCGTGCCGGGAGGCCTCGGCCAGAGCCGCGACGCCGAGGGTGTTGGCCCGCACCGCCTCCAGCGGCTCCACGATCGAACGGTCCACGTGCGTCTCCGCCGCGAAGTTCACCACCACGTCGTGGCCGGGCAGGGCCTCGGCGAGCAGGCCGCCGTCGCAGATGTCGCCCCGCACGAAGCGGTAGCGGGGATCGGCGTCGAGGTCGGCGACGCTGTCGCGGTTGCCGGCGTAGGTCAGCTTGTCGAAGTTGGTGACCTCGGCATCCGGGTCGGTGGCGAGCAGGTGCCGCACGTAGTTGGAGCCGATGAAGCCGGCGCCTCCCGTCACGAAAAACCGCATTCCCTCTCCTCGGCCTCGATCGGCGACTGGACCAGCATGATGGACGCCGAGAGCCTACCAAGCCGCCAGCACCCGCACCGGGGGCTCCATGGCCCGGCCGGCCTACTGCCCCGGCGGCGCGACCACCTGGAAGTTCGAGCCGACCGTCAGGACCAGGGTGTCGCTGGCCGACTGGCTCTGGGACTGCGCCAGTTTGACCTGGCTGCCGAGCAGCGACCCGAGCAGCTGCGCCTGCCGCGCCAGCCGCGCGGGGTAGGTCAGGGTCGAGGTCGCGCCGGTCTGGGTGGGCGCGTTGCCAGTGCCGGCGATCCGCACGCCGTACGCCTGCAGCCCCTGGGCGGCCCGCGCCGCCAGGCCCGGCATGCCGCTGCCGTTGAGCACCTGCACGCGGACGCTCCGCAGGCTGACCCCCTGGCCGTTTGGCAGCCCGACCGGCGGGAGGGTGGCCGCGTCGTTCTTGATCGCGTTCATCAGCACTGGCGCCTCGGGCGACGCCAGCACGTAGTCGGCACACGTCGAGCAGGCCGCGCCCGGGTCGTAGCTCGGGTACAGGCGCATGTCGACCGAATTGCTGTCCAGCGAGTGGAGGCGCCGCGCCAGGCTGATCGCCTCGCTGGCCTTCAGGGTGTCGTCGGTCTTCACGTGGTCGGAGACGATGTTGGCGACCTTCAGCATCTTCGGCACGTCGATCAGGTTGCCCTTGGAGGTCATCTTGGCCATGACCGCGCGGAGGAACTGCTGCTGGCGGCCGATCCGGCCGAAGTCCGAGTCGATGTGGCGGGCCCGCACGAACGCCAGCGCCTGGATCCCGTTCATGTTGTGGCAGCCCGGCGCCATGTGCAGGTTGGCGAAGCTGTCGTCCAGCCGGTGGCCGGTGTTGTTGCACAGCGTCACCCCGCCGAGGGCGTCCACCACCTTGAGGAACCCGGCGAAGTCCACCGAGGCGAAATGGTTCACCGGCACGCCCAGGTTCTGCTGGACGGTCTTGACCAGCAGGTCTGGGCCGCCGAAGGCGTAGGCCGCGTTGATCTTGTCGGTGCCGTGCCCGGGGATGGCGACCTTCAGGTCCCGGGGGATCGACACCATCACGGCCTTCTTCTGGTCCGGGCTGACGTGGATCAGGATGATCGTGTCGGTCCGCTGGCCCGCGACCGGGATGGTCTCCACCCGGTTCAGGTCCTGCTGCGAGAGCCCCTCCCGGGAGTCGGTTCCGACCAGCAGGATGTTGGTCGGCCCGCCGCCGGCCGAGACCAGCCCGTTCACCTTCTGATGGCTCTTGCCGAGCAGCGTGCTGGCGGTGTGGAGGGCGAACCCGAAGACGCCGCTCACCGCCACGACCGCCACCACCAGCGCGATCGCCGCCCACTTGAGCAGGTTCCGGCGGTTGCGCCGGGCCGGCTCGCTCGGCGGCCGCCACTCCGGCCCACCGGGGCCACCGGGGCCACCGGGGCCACCGGGGGCGGGGTCGGGGCGCACTGGGCTCGGGTCCGGCTGTGGCGGCGCGGTGGTCCCGCGGGCCGCACGGCCGATCTCCTCGAGGTTCTGCCAGCGGTCCGCGCCCGGCGAACTTGGCTTTCTTGTCACCATTTCTCGAGCCTAGCATCGGGGTCTTGACTGGGTGCCCCGGGTGGACCGAACGATAACCGGCCGCAACCGACCCGTTAGATTGGGCGCATGGAGACGCTACCAAGGACCGATCTTGCCCGCCTGCTCGACCGCCAGGTCGCTCGATATCAGGACAAACCACTCTTGACCTGGTACGACGACGCTCGCGGGGAGCGGGTGGAGTTGTCCTACAAGACCTTCGCGAACTGGGTCGCCAAGACCGCCAACCTGCTGGTCGAGGAGCTGGAGGTCGCGCCGGGCGAGCGGGTCGCCCTGCTGTTGCCGACCCACTGGCAGACGGTGGTGCTGCGGGCCGCCTGCTGGCTCGCGGGGGTGCGGGCCGGAAGCTCGCAGGAGGGGGTCGCCGCCGTGTTCGCCCGCGAGGAGCGGCTCGGCGAGGTGTCGGCCATGGCGACGGTGCCGGTGGTGGCGCTGACCGCCGACTGGCTCGGCCGCCCTGCCGGCGACCTGGGTGGGGCGCGGAACTTCGCGCGGGCCGCCGCGGCCATGGGCGACCACTTCGAGTTCGAGGGCGCGGCCGAGGGCGACGGCGGCCCCGCGGCCGAGGCCGCGGCGGAGGCCGCGGCCCTGGTGGAGCTTGGCGAGCCGCTCGCGCTGGCCTCTGGGCTGGCCGGCCGTCTCGTGCTGGGCGAGCGTGACCGGCTCCACACCAGCCTGCCGGTCGAGGGGCCGCCCGGGGCGGTCGCGGCGCTGCTGGCACCGCTGCTGGCGGGCGCGGGTGTCGTGCTGGAGGCGGCGGTCGATCCCCGACCCGGCAGGTTCTGGCGCCGCCTCGCCGACGAGCGGGTGACGGTGGCCTGCCTCGACCGCGCGGCCGTCGCCGCGCTGCTGGAGGCGCCGCCGTCCCCGGCCGAGGCGGGCGCCGGCGGCCCGCGCCCGCGGGTGGCGTGGTGCCCCGGCCGGGACGCCGCGGAGCTCGCGGAGCGCTTCGAGCGCCGGTTCGGCGTCCCGCTGCTCACAGGGGTTTCATGAGGAGGCCCGCACCCTCCTGAACGGCCTGCCGGCTGCGGATGCGCGTGGTAGTTTGCTCACCCTCGAAGCGGACGCAAGGAGAGAAGTCGCATGAAACTGTCGGTCGTCGTCCCGTTCTACAACGAGCTCCGGACGCTCCCGGCAGTCATCGACCGGCTGCTGGCGGTCGACTTCGCCGCCATGGGGCTTGAGACCGAGCTGATCTTCGTGGACGACGGCTCCAGCGACGCGAGCCGCAGCCTGCTCGACCCGGCGCCCCGCGACGACGTGCGCCTGATCGTCCACGACCACAACCAGGGCAAGGGCGCGGCGGTGAAGACCGGCCTGGAGGCCGCCACCGGCGACATCCTCTGCATCCAGGACGCCGACCTGGAGTACCACCCCAACGACCTGCCAGCGCTGATCCGGCCGATCCTGGAGGGCGCCTACCAGGTCGTCTACGGCAACCGTTTCCGCGGCAGCGCGGCGGGCCTGTACTACAGCCACCGGATCGCCAACCGGATGCTGAACCTGATGATCAACCTGGCCTTCAACCGCTACCTGGAGGACGTCTACACCGGCTACAAGGTGTTCACCAAGGAGGCCTTCTCCGGGCTCAGCCTCAGCGCCAAGACCTTCACCGTCGAGATGGAGCTGACCGCCCACTTCCTGCGCCAGGGGCTGGTCATCTACGAGGTGCCGATCTCCTACCGCGCACGGACCTACGCCGAGGGCAAGAAGATCCACTTCAAGGACGGCTTCCTGGCCGCCGGCGCGGTCGCCAGGTACCGCTTCCAGCGCCGGCCGCCGACTGAGAACCCGGGTCCCGCCATGCGGCGGGCGCCGGACGTGCCGGGGTCGCCGGAGATCCACGCCCTCGGGCTGGAGGATCTCGCCGCCGCGCGCCAGTACCGGCGCTACATCCACGACCTGCTCGCCCCCTACCTGGGCGCGTCGGTGCTGGAGGTGGAGGCTCGGCTGGGCGACTTCTCCGCGGAGCTGCTCGACCGCAGGCGGCTGGTCCTCGCCGAGTCCGACCCGGTCTGCCTGCGTGCCCTGGAGGACCGCTTCGAGGGCCACCCGCGGGTCGAGCTGCTGGAGGCCGACCCGTCCGCCCTCAAGGTCAACCCGCCGGTCGACTCGGTGGTGGCCCTGAACGTGATCGACCTGCTCCCCGACGACGTCGCGGCGCTGCGTTCGATGGCCCAGGCGACCGCGCCGGGCGGCACGGTGCTGCTGCTGGTCCCCGGGTTCCCCAGCCTGGCCGGCGCGTTCGACCAGGCGATCGGCGAGGTGCGCCGCTACACCCCGGAGTCGCTCAGCGCCACGGTGACCGCCGCCGGCCTGGTGCCCGAGGTCGTCCGCCCGGTCAACCTGCTCGGCGGGGTCGCCTGGTGGGCCGCCGTGCGGATGGGCCGCCAGGGCCGCCCGACGCCCGCCCTGGTACATCTCTACGACAAGTTCGTGATCCCCGCCGAACGTGCCCTGGAACGCCGCGTGCAGCCGTCGTTCGGCCAGTCGATCCTCTGCGTCGCCCGGGTCGTGTAGTCGAGGGGCCTCAGCCCTTGAGGGTCCGGGTGTCCTGTTCGGTGCTGGTGGGCTTGGTCTTGATGACGGCGGGCAGGTCGGCGCGGCGCTTGCGGCGGACCGCGCGGCGGTGGCGGCCGAGGGTACGCAGGGTGCCGAGGCCGTAGACCACCGAGCGGCGGAAGTTCACCGAGCTGGCCTCGGCGAAATACCGGGTGGGGACGGCCACCTCGCCGATCCGGAGGCCGGCGGCGACCACCTGGCTCACCAGCTCCTGGTCGAACACGAAGTCGTCGGAGTTGGCGTGGTAGTCGATCTGCTCCAGCAGCGAGCGGGAGTAGGCACGGAACCCGGTGTGGTACTCGGACAGGTCGAGCCGGAACGCCTTGTTCTCCAGGCCGGTCAGGAACCGGTTGGCGACGTACTTCCAGCGTGGCATCCCGCCAGCGAGCGGGTCGCCGAGGAAGCGGCTGCCGAGCATCATGTCCGCCTCGCCACTGACGATCGGCGCGACCAGCGCGGGGATGCGGGTGGCGTCGTACTGGTAGTCGGGGTGGAGCATGACCACCACCTCGGCCCCCTCGGCCAGGGCGGTGTCGTAGCAGGTCTTCTGGTTGCCGCCGTAGCCGCGGTTCTGCTGGTGGACCACCACCTGGATCTGCAGCAGCTCGGCGACCGCGACGGTGTCGTCCCGCGACACGTCGTCGACCAGGATCACGTGGTCGACCACCTCACCGGGGATCTCCCGGTAGGTCCGCACCAGGGTCCGGGCGGCGTTGTACGCGGGCATGACGACGATGACCTTGGCCTGGCGCGGTCGTGGCTGCATTGACTGGCTCCGTCAGGAACGGCGACTCGGAAGGTGGCGGGCTGGATGCATCGTAAATCAATCCCGTCAGCCGGGGCGACCAACCTCGGTGCTCGCGCCGCTCACCCCGCAGCGATCCGCAGGACGTAGACGCCCCGGCGGGGGTCGGCGAGCAGCGGGATGGCCAGCAGGCCGCCGACGCGGCCGGGCGCGGTCAGCGTCAGCGGCGCGAACCGTGCGGCGGGCTGGTCCCCCGCGGCGTCGTGAAAGACCGCGGCGCTGCCGCTCAGCGCCTGCGCGAGCGGCTCGGTCTGGGTGGCGACCAGCAGGTCACGGACCCGGCCGAGCGGCAGCCCCAGCTCGACCGCTACCCGGATGCGCTGCGGCCCGGACACCGCGACCACCGTACCCGGGACGGCGGCGACCGGTCGGAGCACCCGGATCGCGGCGGCCGCGTTGCGGCTCAACGCGACGCCACGATCGAGCGTCGACCGGACCGCCGGGTCCGCCGGGGCGAGCGGCCAGCACGCGGCCACCAGCAGCGCCACCGCCCCGCCTCCGGCGGCGGCGTGCGCGACCATGCCCGCCGGAAGCCGCGCCCGCCGCGCGAGCGGCCCCACCCAGGCGGTCGCGAAGGCCGCCAGGATCCGCACGCCGGCGTCGGCCGGGTCGAAGTAGCGGAAGGAGATGTAGGTGCCATGCCAGGCGTCCAACCCCAGCACGGTCAGCAGGCCGAGGGTCATGGCGCCGAGCCCGGCCAGCCACAGCCACGCCCGCTGCCGCAGCAGCCAGGCGAGCCCGGCAAGGGCCAGGGCGGCGAGCAACGGCGAGCGTCCGTAGCGCCGGCCGAGCTGCACGAGCCACCGCCCGGGCGGGATGACCTGCCGGCCGCTGATCAGGTCGGTGTAGCGCTCCGGGACCCGCAGCGAGTACAGCGCGTCACCGCTCAGCGCCAGGTCGTGCCCGAACCACAGCAGCGGCGCCGCCAACGGCAACAGCAGCAGCAGGGCACGCCGCTCCCCCCGCCGCCAGCCGAGCACGGCGAGCGCGGCGGCCAGTGGCAGCAGGAGCCAGCTCTCCGCCCTCGCCAGCGACGCCAGCAGCAACGCGACCCCGGCGATGCCCCAGCGGCGCCGGCCCCGCGTGAGGGCGTCGGCCGCAACTCCCCACCCAGCCAGCGCCCAGACCACCGAGTTCCCCCTGGCGACCTGGAGGATCAGCGCCCCCGAGGAGGTCAGGGCAACGGTGACGGCCGCGGCGACGACCGGCCCCCCGAATCCCTGGACAAGTCGCCCGGCCGCCCTCGCCAGCGTCACCACCGCCACCGCGAAGGCCGCCACGGTCAGGGCGGTGATGGCACGCCAGTCATGGGTCAGCGTCCACGCGACCCCATCGACCACGGTGAGCAGCGGCTTCGGCGCCGAGTACACGAACTCCCCGAGGCGCCGCCGGTGGATCAGCAGCTGGAAGTAGCGCGAGGACGCGTGTTCGTCAGGATCGAGGACCGCCGGCCCCGGAAGCCGTACCAGCGCGGCGGTGACCCCGCTCACGCCCAGCCAGAGCAACACCCACGGCCAAGGCTGGCCCTCAGGCCCGGAGGCCGTGCGCCCTGTCGACGGACTCGGCGAAGCCGAGGGTCGAGATGAGGACGCCACCCTTTTCACGGGCCAGAGACCTGATAAAGGCTGAGCTGCTCGCCGTTCCACGGAACCCGTGCGAGCAGGATCATGCCTCGCTGGTCGCGGAAGTCCGCCACCGCGCCGGTCGGGTCAGCCCGCCCGCCGAGCAGGACGTCGGTGACGCCGAAGCGCCGGATCGGGTCGTCGACGTTGGCGTCCGCCGGAATCCACGGCGTCAGCACCCGGACCTTCGTGTCGAACAGCAGCGTCGGGCCGTAGGTGCCGTACACCGTCGCTCCCGCCGGCAAGCGAGCGGCGAGCAGGCGCTGGTCGCGCTCCCGCTGCTGCCCACTGCCGAACGCGCCACCCAGGTAGGTGACGGCTCCCGGCACGGCGACCAGCAGCGCCAGCGCGACGCCGAGCGCCAGCGCCGCGGCCGCCCGCCGGCCAGGCCGTCCCGCGACCACGCCGACGACCGCGTCCAAGCCGAACCCGGCCACCACCGCAAGCCCCGGCAAGGCCGGGACCACATACCGGTTCGGGGCATAGTCCCCTAGCGCGACCGCGAGCCAGAGCCCGAAGCCGCCGAGCGCGGCCGCGAGCAGCGTGCCCCTGGTCGCCGGAGGAAGCGACCGCCAACGCGCGACCAGCGCCACCAGTCCCACCAAGGACGCTGCCAGCAACGGCCAGGACCGCCCGAGGGCCTGGTCGGAGTGGGTCAGGTAGTGCCCGAGCCGGGCAACGACCCCCCACGGGGTCGCCGGGTAGTGGACCCGCGGCCAGATCCGCAACGCGGTCCGCAGCCGCCCCCAGTTCGGCAGCGCCACCGCCAGCAGCCAGACCACCGCCGCGGCCACCGCGGTGCCGCAGGCGACCAGTGCCATGGAGAGCGAACGCCGGTCGCGCCGCGCCAGCGCGCCACCCACGGCGATGCTGAGCAGCGCCAGCACCGGCACCAGCGCGATCGCCTTGACTGACACGGCCGCCGCGCAGAGCAACCCCAGCCCGATCCCGCCGGCCACACCGGGCCGCTCCACCGCCCGTGCGACCAGCACCAGCGCACCGCAGAGCAGCAGCACCAGCAGCGGCTCCACCAGCGCGAGGCGCCCGTACTCCAGCGCCAGGTCCGACCCACCGAGGCTCACGGCGGCGAGCAGCGCCGCCCGCGTGCCGAGCGGCCCGGCAAGCCCGACTGCCAGCAGCAGCACCGCGCCGGCCAACGCGACCATGGAGAGCGCCCGACCCGCCACCAGGCGCGGCCCGGTGACCGCGAACAGGGCGGCTGCCAGCGCGCTGTAGGCCCCGTTGGAGAGGCTCCGGTCGATCTCCCCCGTGGCGAAGCGCCCGAACAGCACCCGCGCCCTGGCATTCGCGAGGTTGAACCCCTCGTCGGTGAAGGGCGCGTTGCTCCCGGTGAGCCGCGCCGACGGATCGGCCCGCACGAACGGCACCAGCAGCCCCAGCACCGCCACCGCCAGCAGCACCCCGCCCGCCACCCCCACGCGGCGAGCCCGGCTCCGGCTCAGCCGTCCCTCCCGCGGCCCCGCCGGATCGCCTCGGCACGGGCCAGGCGAGACTCCCGGCGGATCTTCGCCTCGGCCTGCCGCCGCCGCTCCACCTCGGTCTCCGGCTCCAGCGGCGGCACCGGCCGGGGCCGCTGCCGCTCGTCCAGTGCGACGAACACCAGGTACGCCGACGAGGTATGGGTCCGCTCCCCGGTCACGAAGTCCTCAGCCTCGACCCGGACGCCGACTTCCATCGAGGTCCGCCCGACGTCGTTGACGCTGGCATGCACGAACACCACGTTCCCGACGCGCACCGGCGAAAGAAAGCTCATCTGGTCCAGCGACACCGTCACCGCCGGCCCCCCGGCATGCCGGCTCGCGGCGATCCCCGCGGCGGTGTCGATCAGCTTCATGATCTCCCCGCCGTGCACGTTCCCCATCAGGTTGGCCTGCGCCACCCCCATCGCCTGCGACAACGTCACCGCCGACTCCCGCGGCGCCTTTGGCCCTTCATGGCTCCCGGACAGCGTCCCTCCTCTCCCTCTACCGCTTGCTGGCTCTGGCCTCGGCGGTCAGGCCGCCAAGCAAATGACGTGCGACAACGACCCGCTGAATTTGATTTGTCCCCTCGTATATGGCGGTAATGCGAGCGTCGCGGAGCATTCTCTCAGCGGGGAAGTCGCGAATATACCCATAGCCACCAAGGAGCTGTACCGCGTCGTTTGTAACCTTCATCG